>DVLQ01000119.1 GCA_018715395.1 Candidatus Coprocola pullicola
CTTTTCATTACAAACATATTTTTTCCTCCTTATTTCATCTTTAATACTGCAACTTTATGTGCTGGTACATTTAAAAGAGCTTGTGACGCTTCTGAAAGCAATTGCGCCACTTGTGGATTTTCTCCGCCTTCTGCAACAATGACAATTCCTTCTACTTCAGGCATTGTTTCTTGTATAATAAGCGGCGTTCTGTTTCCTTTACTATCTTCTGACATCACAACAGTATTTTCTTCTTTTACTGTTTGTGTGGTTTTATTTTCTCCTTCCCGGGTAGAAGATTGTTCTTTTTTTTCTTCCTTTGCCAGTATAGACGCTGTAGTGTTTTTCATAGTTACCATAACTTCTACCTGTCCAACACCCTCCATTTTAGAAAAAATATTTTCCAAACGTTTTTCCATTTCTTCTTCTATCGTATTTTTTTGTTGTTCTGTTTGTATTTGCTGTTGTGGTACTTCCTCTATTTCTTCTTTTTCCGGTGGTATAAAAAATAAATTGCTCATAAAAAGAAGCAGTATTCCAATAATAAAAGCTGTAAATAAGTTTATACGCGCTTTTTTATTTTCAGGACGAAGCAACTCCTTCATCCAATTCTTTTTTTCCAAAGTACATTCACCTCTTTTGTATTTTCATTTTTTGCTTTTAGCTTCCTTCTATATATACTTGATCAATATCATACTTTTTTTTCATATATTCCCTCATCTCCTCCTCTTTTTCTATCTCTCCCTGTAGTGTAACAGCCAAAATAGCTCCATAATTTTTTTGTTGTGTATCAATTTGTGCTGTTACAGTCATATTTGTGTGAAACTTATTTTGTAAATCTTCCTGCAATTTCTGCTCCAATTCTTTTTTATAAATATTTAGTATCATGGTTTCATTCCATTGATTATTTTCTGTATTTTGTATGTCATATTCCTCACTCCAAAAAGATACGGCTTGCTGCAATGTTTTTAATTCCAAGTCAGCGCCTTTTTGGAACACAAAAAACATAGGTTTTATCACAATTGTCAGTAATATCAATCCCATTACAAGACTAATATATTTTTTTAAATTGTTTTCAGGCATAAGCATTTCTGCAAATGCGGCAAAGAGCATAAACACTGCTATGTTTTTTATATATGCTGAAAAAGCCTCCAACATTCCTATTGCCTCCTTACTTTTCAAAAAAATGTCAATAACAATACCGCTGAAAATAAAAACATACAATCCACCAAAAACAATGCTCCAAACAACAGCACCGAAAAATCTCCTGCACCACTGATGCATTTTACTAGCCTTGCTTCACAAATAGGTTCTGCCACTGCGGCAGTTATTTTGTAAATCAATATCATAATTCCAAGGCGAACCAGAGGAACTACACAAAGCAATATTAAAAATGCCACTGCTGCAAATAGTACGCCTCCTCGCAGCATGCCCGTTAATGCCGCTGCTGTGTCTACTGCTCCCCCCATAACATCTCCTATAATAGGAACAGAGCCTACAATCGCCTTTGCCGTTTTTGCCGTACCTTGATTTAATACTGTACCGCCTAATTTCTGCAAAGAAAGCAATGCCATAAACAAAAAAGCAATTCCTTTCATCAACCACGATAGCCCCTCTCGAAGCAGTGTTGTAAAACGGCTTAGCATGGGTTTTTCAGATATGTTATTAATCATCTCTAATGAAGTTGCCATTGTGGTTGCGGGCAATATAAAATGGCATACCACTCCTGTCAAAATACCTGCTCCTACCATAATTGCCGGAGCCGTTATAACAGACTCTCCATAACCTCCGGAAGCTGCAGCTAATGTCATAAAAACAGGCATCATTGCTTGAAAAGCTGTTTCAATAGCTTGTACCGTTTGCGACACCATTTTTGTTTGATGATAAAACGTTGCGGCAATCACAACGATCAATACCATATAACACACATAAAACCCCAACTCTCCTACTGACTTTCTTTGAAAAGAGCTATTAAGATTTTTTAATATAGCACTTAAGAGCACTACAAAAAGTATTTTTTTTACCATAGCAATTTGTGTTAAAATTTCTCCTGACATTTTTTTTAATAGGTAAGAAAAAATTTCTGAAATACTCAAAGCTGTTCCTTCTGTAGTCACTTTTTCAACCATTTCCCCAAAAGACGGCACTTCTTCTGCCTTCCAAATTTCTTCTACCTGCCTGTCCACTTCCTCTAAAGGTAATGAATGCAACTGTTGCTTCAATATCTCTTTGTTTTCTTGCTGAGAAAGGGTTATTTCTTCTGCTTTTACCGAAAAAGGAAAAACAATCAAACAAAATACTATACAAAAAAGAAACCGTACTTTTTTCATTGTTTTCCCTCCTAGGCTAATCCCATAACCACGTCTAACAATGAAAGCAGTACAGGAGCAGAAACAATCATCATCATAATTTTTCCTGCTAATTCGATTTTTCCTGCAATAGAAGTTTCTCCTGCATCTATGCATAACTGCATACCAAATTGCGCTAAATACGCAATGCCTGTTACTTTTAATACAATAGCAAAATATCCTTCGCTCACGCCGGCTTTCTGTGCTGTTTCTTCCAAAAGTGTTAAAAGAATGCCTAGTTTGTCACAAAGAGAAATAAAAATAAAAACACCTGTTGCTACTGCTATCAAAAGGCTTATTTCAGGACTTTGTTTTTTTAACAGTACGCATAAAACTGTACCAATCAAGCCGGTTGCTACAATCTGTGCCATATTCATAGCATCAGTCCCCCTTTTTAAATTTGAAACAACGTCTGCACAGTATCAAATAGCTGACTAATATACTGTATTACCCAAAAAAGTACTACTACAAGCCCTGCTAACGTTGTCATCATAGCCTGTTCTTCTCTTCCTGCTCTGACAAGCACTTGGTTTAACACAGCTACTAATATACCTACTGCCGCAATTTGAAATACAATGTTAATTTCCATAACTGGTTCCCCCTTTTGTATTTTTGATTCTGTTACGTTAAAATAATATAGACAACAGCTTTTTATTGAAAATACATAAAGTAAACTAAAATGCTGTTTCTCCCGGAAAGGGGCTGTTTCTATGCATAAAAATTACTTTTAAATATTTTGCTACTTCTTATCCTTGTTGTTTTTTTCATTGGCTTTATCGTTATGCAAAATATAATTATGAGTAGAATCTGTTTTGGAGATCATTTCTCATTTTTTGTTTTATTATCATTTTATCCATAACCCTTCTTATTTGTACGGACAAGCCCTTACTTCTGTTACAAATATTACATACTCTCAGGAACAAGCAAAACACTGTTTTTTATTTTAAAAAAATTTTTTCGGGTGTTCGCTTTTATTTGTATGCTCTTTTTTCAAATTACATTTTTAAAATTTTCTTCTGCATTTTTATTTTTATATTAAATTCACAGAATCTATTTTTATAACAGCACAACAACCAACAACAGTCCTGTCAATATTCCCATACTGGGATACAATTTCATTTGTTTTTTGCTTTTTTCCTGCAAATTTTCTACAGTTGTTTCAATATATTCTAAAAACAACGCAATACTTGCTTTTTGCTGTATGATATCCAAATATCCTAAAGAGTTTCCAAAACAAAGCATGGCGTCTATATCTTCTTTTTCTAAATAAGTCGTGTTTTGCCATTGCAGTACAGACTGCCTCCAAATTTCTTCTCCTGATTGTCCTTGTCTTTGTTCCATTTCTTTTGCAACAGAACAAAATAAATGGCTAATGACACTGTCTGTTTTTTTTCCAATATCTTCTAATGCTTCTGGTAAAGGCTTTGTTAAAAAACTGATTTGATTTTGGAGCATTATCATAGCTCTTTTTAATTCCTGCAATTCTTCTATGCGATATACTGTTTGAACGCCCCAGTAAATACCTGCAATGGTAGAAGTTAATACAGTCAGTAGTGCTCCTATCATTTGAATCATCATATTGGCGCCACTTCTTTCTTTTTTTCAAAATCAGAATAAATCCTTTCCAACTTTTTATTATAAATTGTTTGAATTTGTCCTGTCCTTTCTTTTGCTGACAACACAACAATGGTATGAAATACACCATTTTTTATCATATCTCCCAATATATCTCTTTTTTTCACATCCTCCAAGTCGTTGCCATGTACTGTGCAAATCAGCTGTATTCCTGCATTTACAATGCTTTCTATGGCAACAAAATCTTCAGATTTGCCAATTTCATCTACTGCAATGATACGAGGCGACATACTTCTTACAAGCATCAACATTCCCTCTGCCTTTGGACAACAATCCAACACGTCTGTTCTAATTCCTATATCATTTTGAGCCACCCCTCTATAGCATCCTGCAATTTCTCCTCTTTCATCAGCCACAGCTACGGTTTGTCCCAAAAAGCATCCTTCTTTTCCATTACTAAGCTGTCTTACCAAATCTCTTAACAATGTTGTTTTTCCACATCCTGGTGGAGAAATAATCAATGTATGATAAAATTTTCCTTTTTGAATGGCATATTTTAGCACAATATCGGCACACCCTTTGATTTCATGAGAAATTCTGATATTTAAAGCACTAATATCTCTAATGGTTTGTATCGTATCTTTTTGCACCACTGCTTTTCCGACAATGCCAATACGATGTCCGCCTTCTATGGTAAAAAAGCCATTTCTCAATTCTTCACAAAAAGCATACAAAGAATATCTGCTTAACAACTCCAATGTCTGCTGTATGTCTTCTTTTTTTATCAAATAGGCTTTTTGTATATCTTTTGTGATACAGCCATTTTCTTTTATAAAATATTCTTTTTGATGAGTGCATAATAAAAGAGGCTTTTCTGCTCGAATACGGATTTCTTCTATAGTTTCAAAAAAGTCTGTTTCTAAATTACTTAAAATTGCTTTTAATACAGAGCCAAATGTTTGTAAAAGCATTTCTTTTTTTTTCATACCTCGTCCTCCTTTTTTCATATTTATGTTTTTATTTTTAGAAATATGCTACAAAGAAATAGAAAAAATTTTTAGAAATATGCTACAGAAAAACAGAAAAAATTTATAAAAATACAGACTATACAGTTAGGACAAACTATGCTACAATTTTTTTAATAGATTTCTTGTATGAAGTGAAAACATATTAAATGGAGGCGATTTTTTATGTATCCATTTACTCTTTGCAAATGTTTTTTTTGCCAAGAAACTGAACGAGCTACTGCTAATCTTATTTCTGGTAATCATCCTGATATTCAGATTATTTCACCGGATATTGATTGGGGAAATCCAGAAAAATTTCTTTCGCAGTTTAATGGAAAAGATATTCATATTTTTTTATTTTGTTTAGATAAAAATCCAACGGCAATTTTAAATTTCATAAATGAACTACAACTTCATAATCAATTTGCACATCACCCCATGGTACTTTTTTCTCAAGATGCACAAAATCTTATTGCTGCTTTTTGGCTGCTGAAGCCATTTTGTGCTGTTCCACTTCCTTTGACGTCAAAGAGAATTTTAAATTTTTCCAATTATGTGCAGCATTATTATGATATTTATGAAAAAGAAAATGAACAAATATTGGAGCTGGATTTTCCTTCGGGTTCTTATCGTTTTCAAATAAATGATATTCTTTTTGCTGAAGCGAGTAATCGTAAAGTATTGCTTCATATACAAGATTCAAAAGTTGCCAATAATGAACAAACAATTGAGCTTCCCCTTTCTTTTCATCATTTTATAAAAATTCTGCCACCAAACAGTTTGCTGCAATCTCATCGTTCTTTTTTAATTAATCCTCGCAATGTTTTAAAAGTTGACAAAAAACAGGATCATTGGACAGCTAAATTTTATTACAGTAATGAACAGGCTTTTATCAGCCGCTCTTATAAAAAACAAATTTTAGACAGTATATTTACTCATATTCACAAAAGCAACAATATCATTACCAAAACACAGTTGCCCAAGGATTGACACAATTTATTACAAATAGTAAAATGGTACAAATATATGCTATTTTTTCTATTACAAAAATATAGGAGGTACAAAGACATGATTGTTGTTATGAAACAAACGGCAACCGAAGATAATATACAATCTATTATTACAAAACTGCATGACTTAGGTTTAGACGCTCATCTTTCAAGAGGCGCTTCTATTACATTGATAGGCGTTGTAGGAGATAAGTCTAAATTCTTGGCAGAAAATCCTCAGCTTATGCCCGGTGTGGAAAGATTAGTTCCCATCAGCGAATCTTACAAACTGGCAAACATCAAATTTCATCCTGAACAAACTGTTATTGATGTAAATGGTGTAAAAATAGGCGGAGATCACTTTACCATCATTGCAGGCCCTTGTGCCATCGAAAGCTATGACCAGCTTATGGAATCTGCCATTGCCGCCAAAAAGGCGGGAGCACAAATTTTAAGAGGCGGCGCATATAAGCCTCGTACTTCTCCTTATTCTTTCCAAGGTTTAGAAGAAGAAGGACTACGCTATATGGCAGACATCAGAAAAGAAACTGGTATGCCTGTTATTACAGAAGTAACAAGCTGCAAAGCTATGGAAACAGCTGTCAATTATGTAGACCTTATGCAAATCGGCGCCAGAAATATGCAAAATTTTGAATTATTAAAAGAAGTAGGAAAATCTAATTTGCCTGTTTTATTAAAAAGGGGGCTTTGCGCTACCATTGAGGAATGGTTAAATGCGGCAGAGTATATTATGAGTGAAGGCAATCAAAATGTTATACTTTGCGAAAGAGGTATTCGTACTTATGAAACAAGCACCAGAAATACATTAGATATCAGTGCTGTTCCTGTTTTGAGAAGCAAAACACACCTGCCTATTTTAGTTGACCCAAGCCATGCTTCTGGTATCAGAGAATATATTGCTCCTCTCAGCCGTGCCGCCATTGCTGTGGGTGCAGATGGTCTTGAAATTGAAGTTCACCCAAATCCTGCTTGCGCTCTTTCCGACGGTCCCCAATCTTTAAACCCAGAAGATTTTAAAGCACTTTGTGAACAATTAAAACCATATATACAACTAGCAGGAAGGAAGTTTTAAGTATGTTTTCTAAAATTGGCATCATTGGACTGGGACTGATTGGAGGCTCTCTTGCAAAAGCTTTTCGTGCAAGAACTTCCATTCAGACCATCGTAGCATTCAATCGTCATGAAGATGTACTGATAGAAGCAAAAAAACAGCATGTTATTGATGACTATGCAACAGAAATTACAGATATATTTTCAAATTGCGATATTATATTTATTTGTACTCCTGTGCAAAAAATAATGGAATATACAAAAAAACTTCTTCCTTTTGTTTCAAAAAATTGCATTGTTTCAGATGTAGGCAGTACAAAAGGAGAAATTTGCAAAAATATGTCTGCTTTTTCCAATCATTTTTTATATATTGGCGGTCATCCTATGACCGGTTCTGAGCGTTTTCGTTATCATGCTTCTAAAGAACATCTTTTTGAAAATGCATACTACATTCTAACTCCAAGTACTTCTGTTGCAGAAGAAACTGTAAAAGCCTTTTCAAAACTCATTGAATCCATTGGTGCAATTCCTGTCATACTTTCTGCACAAGAACATGATTATATTGTAGCTTCTATCAGCCATGTTCCTCATATAGTGGCTTCTGCTCTTGTGCATACTGTAAAAAATTTGGATACACCCAATCATTATATGCACTTATTGGCTGCCGGCGGTTTTAAAGATATTACAAGAATTGCTTCTTCCAGCGCCGATATGTGGCAGGGTATTTGTATGGAAAACAAAGAACAAATATTATCCGTACTTTCTTGCTTTGAAACAGTAATAGAAAATATCAAACAAAAAGTACTTTCCGAACAATATGATGATATATACCAATATTTTGATACTGCCAGAATTTACAGAGATTCATTCCGTTCTATCACTCCAAAAAGTTTTGTAAAACGTTATGAAATTTCAGTAGACGTATTAGATCGTCCAGGAAGTATTGCTATTATTGCCGTATTATTTTCCAGTCATGGTATTAATATCAAAAATATGAGTATTATAAACAACAGAGAACAAGAACAAGGAGTGCTTTATTTTGCATTTGATACAGAAGAAGAAAGACAAAAAAGCATAGAATTGCTTCGCAGCTTAAATTACGACGTTTTTATAAAGGATTGATACATAAATGAATCAAATCATCACACAAAAAAATAACATTCATACTACTATTACAGTGCCGGGAGATAAATCTATTTCTCATAGGAGTATCATGTTCGGCGCATTGGCAAAGGGAACAACAGAAATAGAAGGTTTTTTAATGGGCGAGGACTGCCTTTCTACCATTTCTTGCTTTCAAAAGTTAGGCATTGATATACAACAGCAATCCGATAAAATCATTGTTCATGGAAAAGGACTGCATGGATTGACTGCACCGTTAGAAACGCTTGACGTGGGCAATAGCGGCACAACATTAAGACTAATCAGCGGTATTTTAGCGGCACAGCCTTTTTGCTCTCATCTCACCGGAGACGCCTCCATACAAAAACGTCCTATGAATCGTGTAGCTGCTCCCCTGCGTCAAATGGGAGCAGTATTAAAAGGAAATGACCATGAAAACTTATTTGCCCCCTTTACAATAGAAGGAAGACGATTAAATGGAATTACTTATACCTTACCGGTTGCTAGTGCTCAGGTAAAAAGCGCTATTATATTAGCCAGTCTTTTTGCAGAAGGTCAAACGGTCATCATAGAGCCAGAGGCAACCAGAAATCATACAGAAATTATGCTTAATCATATGGGTGCAGATATTAAAAAAATGGGAAATACCATTTACTGCAATCCCGTTTCACAGCTATATGGCAAAAAAATAATTGTACCCGGCGATATTTCTTCTGCCGCATATTTTATGGTAATAGGCTGTATTTGCAAAAACAGCACGTTACTTCTTAAAAATGTTGGCATCAATGAAACCAGAACAGGAATTATTGATGTTCTCAAAGCTATGGGAGGCAATATTGCAGTGCAAAACCAATCTACTGTAAATGGAGAAAAAATAGGCGACATTATTGTAAAAACATCATCGTTACAAGGTACTGTCATTGGTGGTAAAGACATTCCCCGTCTGATAGATGAAATTCCTGTGATTGCTGTTGCCGCTTGCTTTGCAAAAGGTACTACTGTTATAAAAGACGCACAAGAGTTAAAAGTCAAAGAATCCAATCGTATTCATACCGTTGTATCAGAACTGAAAAAATTTGGTGCAAATATTACAGAAACAGAAGACGGTATGATAATAAAAGGAGGAAATCCTTTACAAGGCTGCACAGCAGAAAGCCACCAAGACCATCGCATCGCTATGTCTATGGCAGTTGCAGGTCTTTGCGCTTACGGCAAAACAATGATTACAGATGCAGAATGTGTAAATATTTCTTTTCCTAATTTTTATGACATATTAAACAATTTATAAAAACTATTTTTCAAAGAGAGGTCTAATATGATACAAACAACAATTGTCGGCTTTGGCGATAGTTTAACATTTGGTTACGGTGTAAGCCAACGTACTACCTATACAAGAAGATTGGAAGCATTTTTACCGCAATGTTACCCTAGTGTCAACTGGAAAATACAAAACAGTGGTATCAATGGCGATACTACAAGAGAAGCACTGCAACGTTTACAAAAAGACGTCTTACGCCATCATCCCAATATTGTTTTTATATTATTTGGCTCAAACGACAGTTCTTTTTTAGAAGGACAGTATCGTACGCCGTATGAATATGAAAAAAATCTTTGTTCTATTGTGGAACAAATCCATAAACACAATAATCATACAGGATTACATCATTGTCAGCCCATTGTTGTTCTGATCACGCCTCCCCCTGTTATAGATACAGATTTCTATCCTTTTACTACTACAGAAAGAGTAGAAAAATATGGGGAAATTGTAAAAAAGATAGCAGAGCAATATCACTGCCCTATCATCGACTTTTTTAACGTATTGCAAGAATTTTCACAAACAGATATGTTTTATTCTTTTTTTCAAGAAGATGGCATTCATTTGAGCGAACAAGGTTACGACTATTTATATGACTGTATTTTTTCTATGATTACTCGTCTTGTGGACAGAAATGGTATATTAAAAGAGGTCTTATCTTTTTAAATAAAAAGATATTACTTATTTTCAAAAAAATTTTTAAAATTCTGTTTGAAGTAGAATTTTTTATTCTGCTTCTTTTTTTATATTTATTAATAAAAGTTGTGTTTGTATT
>DVLQ01000120.1 GCA_018715395.1 Candidatus Coprocola pullicola
CATATATCGCTTGCCGTCTGAACTTTGGGGCAAAGACAATATCATATTTACATTCCCAACTTGTATGTGCTAAACGATTCATATAAAAACCTCCTATACTTTGTTGTATCTTGGCGGATTCAAGTCCATTACAGCATAGGAAGTTTTGCCCGAAGCTCTTTGATTCCCTCGGCATAGCCGGGAGTTTTTATTGGCTGACCAATCAGAACCACGCCTAAAAGACGTGGTTTGCTCTAGTCCCATAAAATAGCCGGCATCTAAATGATGCCGGCTTTCCCTTCATTTAAGCCTTGGCGATAGAATTATTCGCTATCCTTAAAAAGATCTTATTCTTTCATACTTCATTTATCTTCCATTTGTACCTGCTTTTCTTGTTCTCTTATGCATTTGTATATTATCGTTATATTTAGAGCAACTGTACTTACATAGTAATCCCCCAGAAATTTCTATTTCCAAATTTATATTGTAAATTTGTATGTGAGTGGGATAGCATCATAGGCTTTTCTTTCTAATACCCCATAAATGATGATACGCTTATTTTTGTGATATCTCTATATATCATTAGGCATACTATACCCTTCTATGATTTTGCTTTTCATTTACACAAATCTTTTATCATTTTTTAGATATCTTCATGCAATTGATAATCAATTATTTTTCTTCTGTACTTTGAAATAAAAACAATATGATGCTTACATACCCATTTTGTACGCGCTAAACTTTTACTTCATCTACAGGGCGAGCAGTCTTTGATAGGAAAATCATAATGCAAAGTGGTGTAGATTTACTTTTCTACACCACTTTTATCAATTATATTGTTTTCTTTTTCCTGTTACACGATATACAATCCATTCACAAATATTTGTTGTATGATCCGCCATTCTTTCTAAATATTTTATAATATATAAAAAATATATGCCTTCTTCTACAAATGCATTGTCTTGTTTCATTTTTTGTTGAATTTGTTTTGTAATATCATGAAAATATTGATCTACCTTATCGTCAGATTTTGCAATTTCAATTGCCATTTTATCATCTAATTTTACATATGCGTCAATAGTCTTAGAAATCATTTGTTTTACCTGTATTGCCATTTCTGTAATTGGTTCTATCACAAAAGTACATTTTTCATGATGCAGTAAAATTTTCATAAAATACTCTGCAATATCTGTACAATGGTCTGCAATCCTTTCAATATCCGTAATCATTTTTAAAACCGATGTAACATTCCTTAAATCAGACGCCACAGGCTGCTGCTGTAATATGAGTGTAATACATTCTTTTTCAATTTCCGCTTCTAATTGGTCAATAATATCATCTCTTTGAACAACCTGTTGCAAAAGCTCTGCATTTCTTTTTGTCAATCCCTCCAAAAGATAATCAATTGTCTTTTCCAATGCCGTTCCCATTTTTAAAACATCTGTGTGTAATATGGATAATTCATGCTCAAATGTTGTTCTTGTCATATTTTTCTCTCCCATCTTTTCAAAATCAGCCAAACCTTCCCGTAATATAATCTTCTGTTCTTTTATCAGATGGCATAGAGAATATTTTTTCTGTTTTATCACATTCTACCATTTCACCTACTAAAAAAAATGCCGTATCATCTGCAATTCTTGCCGCTTGTTGCATATTATGGGTTACAATTACAACAGTATATTTTTCTTTCAAGCTATCCATTAAATCTTCTATTTTTAATGTAGAAATTGGGTCAAGAGCAGAAGTAGGCTCATCCATCAGCAACACTTCCGGTTCTACAGCCAATGCCCTTGCAATACAAAGCCTTTGCTGCTGGCCTCCCGAAAGTCCCAGTGCAGACTTTTTTAATCTGTCGCTGACTTCATCATATAATGCCGCTCCTTTTAAGCTTTTTTCCACAATTTCATCCAATTTACTTTTTGATTTCATACCATGTATTCTAGGTCCATAGGCAATATTATCATAAATACTCATAGGAAAGGGGTTAGGTTGCTGAAATACCATACCAATTTTTTTTCTTAATATTGTTGTATCCACCTTTGGAGAATAAATATCTTCTCCATCTAACAATACTTTTCCTTCAATTTTGACATTTTCTACCAAATCATTCATTCTATTTAATGTTTTTAAAAATGTAGATTTGCCACAGCCGGAAGGACCTATAAACGCTGTAATATGATTTTCTTTGATAGCAATGTTAATATCTTTTAAGGCATGGTTTGTGCCATAAAACAAATTCAGATTTTCTGCCTGAATCTTTGTCATAATTCCACCTCATACTCCCTATTTGTTTTTATTTATTTGTATCTAATTTTTTTGTAATATATTTTGTTAATAAGTTGATACCAAGCACTACAATCAATAACACAAGCGCAATGCCAAATGCACTGGCATAATCAGCCTTTGTCATACTCAAATACATTTGTATTGTCAGTGTGCCTCCTGATTTTAATGCGTGCTCAAAAATTCCCATACCCGCCAATTTTGGCATCATATTTACACTGCCTGCTGTAAAAAGTAATGCAGCCGATTCTCCTACAATACGTCCAATGCCTAATATCACGCCTGTTACAATGCCCGGCATAGCACTTGGCAGTATGATGGTACGAATCATATACCATTTTGTAGCGCCCATGCCCAATGCGCCGCTTCGATAGCTTTCCGGCACTGTTTTAAGGGCTTCTTGTGTTGTTCTTGTAATAATGGGCAATATCATAATGGCTAATGTCAATGCGCCGGTGAGAATAGAAAAACCTAAACCACAAACCACACCAAAAAATACCATACCAAACAAGCCATATATAATAGAGGGAATGCCAGAAAGCGTTTCTGTAGTAAATTCAATCATACGCACCAGCTTTCCGCCTTTAGCATATTCTGTTAAATAAATTGCCGAACCAATACCAATAGGCGTTACAATTAGTAATGTCAATACAATCATATAAACTGTATTAAAAATATTTGCAAAAATACCAAATGTTCCCTTTAAAGCGCTAGGTACTGTAGTTAAAAATTCCCATGTAATAGAAGGCAATCCTCTGTAAAGAACATATCCCATAATTCCCAATAAAAGACAGACAGAAACAGCCGCACACAAATATATTACACCAAGGAGCACAGTATCGGCAATTCTGACTTTTTTTTGATAAATACTGCTACTTCCCGAAACAAATTCATAATGGGTCTCTTTTGACAAAACACCATCTCCTGTCTGCGTTGCAAAATTATTCATGACTGTTGTGCCCCTTTCTTTAATATGATATTTAAAATAATGTTAATTACCATAATAAACAAAAACAATACCAATCCTATTGTAAAAAGTACTTCCCTATGAATACCGCTAGCATACGACATCTCAGAAACAATACCTGTTGTTAAAAAACGTACAGAATTGAAAAATTGCGGAGCATTTACAGCATTTCCCGCTACCAAAAGAATTGCCATAGCCTCTCCTATAGCACGACCTGTTCCCAATACAATAGCTGTCAAAATACCTGACTTTGCCGCCGGCAGCACCACTTTAAAAATAGTTTGTATTTTTGTAGCCCCCAACGCTAAGGAAGAAGCTCTATAATGCTGTGGCACTGCTCTTAACGCTGTTTCACTAATATTGATGACTGTAGGTAATATCATAATTGCCAATACCAATATAGCAGAAAATAAATTTGCTCCTCCTGTAAACTGATGTGTTTGGGAATCTGCAAACACAAACTGCTCCAATTTATACATCATGGGACAAATCAGCAGTATACCAAGCAAACCATATACTACAGAAGGAATACCTGCCAAAAGCTCTACAGCAGGTTTTACTATTTTTGTTATACGTTTGTTTCCTATTTCAGATAAAAACACTGCTGTTAACACCGCAATGGGTACGCCAATACAAATTGCTAAAAATGTTCCTACAATAGAAGTTAATATCATAAGTAATATACCATATTGTGGGTCTGCAGCACTTGGCGCCCAAACTGTGGAAAACAATATCTCTTTTATGCCAACTTCTGTTAACGCCGGCGCTCCGGAAATCACCATATAAAGTGTAATTGCAGCCACTGCTATCAGTGCTGCCAATGCACAAACCGTGAATATAACCTGAGCTGATGTTTCTACAACAGATTTTGTTTTACGACTGCCCATAATAGAAATTGTCTTCTCTTTCATGGGTATTCCTCCTTTTATCTCTTTAAAAAAATTCCTCCAACATATTATTGGAGGAATATGCCCAAACAAACTTTTTTTATTATTTTGCAGAAGTCAATCCTACTTGTTCAATCACAGCTTGACCAGCGTCAGAATTGATAAACTCAAAATATGCTTGTACTGCCGGAGATTGTTGTGCAATCTCGCCTTTTGTTGCCATCACAAATGGTCTTGTCAGCGTATAAGTACCGTCTTTGATTGTTTCTGTTGTTGGCGCAACGCCATCTACAGATATTGTACTTACTGTATCGTCAATTACATCCAATGAAACATATCCTATTGCTCCGGGAGTAGAAGCCACTTTTGCCATAACCGCTCCTGTACTATCAATTTCCTGTGCATATTGGCATTGTCCTTCTACTGCGACAATTTCTTCAAAAGCTCCTCTTGTGCCGGAACCTGCTTCCCTTCCAATTACAACAATAGCTTGGTCAGCGCCGCCCAAATCTTGCCAATTTTTAATTTCCCCTTTATAAATTTGTGCAATTTCTTCTGTAGTCAAATTAGTCACGGTATTTTGTTTATCTACTATAATACCAATGCCATCAATGGCTACAATATTTTCTACAACGCCATTTTGCTTTTCTTCTTCTTTTAATGCTCTGGAAGAATTACCAATGTCTACTGTGCCGGCTGCCACTGCTTCAATACCCGCTCCGCTTCCTGTATACTGTGCCTCTGCTGTAACATCAGGATATGCTATCATAAATGCTTCATTCATAGCGCTGGCATATTTTTCCATAGAAGTAGAACCTGACATTGTAATAGAACCTGAGAGCGCCTCGGTTGTTTCTGCTTGTGAAGTAGTTTGGTCTGTAGCGTCAGAAGGCGTTTGTGCTGCCGGATTAGAACTACACCCTACTGCCGAAAAAGCCAATGCCGCCATACAAACAAAACTGATAATCCCCTTTTTCATTTATAAATCCCTCCTAAAAGAACATTTCGTTTTTTATCCAATTTCTTTTCGGTTTCCATGATATCATCTGATTGTTAAAGCAGTATTTTCCATTTGTTAATTTAATGTAAAATCAAATCTGCTCTTTTATAAAAAATATTGCTTTTATTATCATATCCCTTCTATTTTGTTTTATACTGTTTCTAAAAAATATGTAAAAATCTGTTTTTTTATTATAAGTTTTAAAAAATCATGACCACGCCTAAAACACACAGTTTACACGAACCCTATCAAAGCATAAAAAGCCTCCTCCATCCTAGCGGGTGGTTTTTCTCATGTGGGCATAGCCCTCTATTCCTCATGTATGCGTGAACGCATAACCTGATCTGCCAACTGCGCCTCTGTTACCTGCTACTCTTAAAAGGGTTTTCCGATTCCAGTGTTAGCTGTTCTTCCAGTTGATCCTCTCTTCATTGATTCGCTATATATTCGG
>DVLQ01000121.1 GCA_018715395.1 Candidatus Coprocola pullicola
CACTTTTTCTTTATAAATTGCGTCCATTTCATTGACTATAGTCCAATACTGCATTTGCATTCCGGCAGTTATTGGATTCTTTGAATGTTGTACAGTCATTTTCCAAGAAAGGATATCCTTTCGATAATGCCTGCTGTGAATGTTTCTTCCAATACCTCACAAAAGAAGAAGTTAACCGTAAAACATACCATTCCCTGCAGGAACTCCAGTTATCTGTGTTCGAATACATCGAAGGATTCTATCATACCAAAAGACCACATAGTTCTCTCGGAATGATGACACCAAATGAAAAAGAAAAATGGTACTGGGCACAGCTCTAAGCAGCTGTATTCAGCACTTTTTCTTTATAAATTGCGTCCATTTTATTGACTATAGTCCATGATAGTAACACCGCTATCTCTCGGCTTGAAACAATAGATATTCATGGCAGTCGTACTATCGCTGATAGAGCATATGGTTGCGAAGAAATCCGTGAATACATTATACACCTGTGTGATACCGCCCAAATGCAATACAAAAATGGATTGGCATCTTTATAAGCAACGACATTTGGTTGAATGTTTTTTTCATAAACTTAAACAATTTCGTCGTATTGTTACTAGATATGATAAGTTAGCCTCTTGCTTTTTTGCTTTTATTCATATTGCTGCAATTGCCATTTTGTTAAAATGATGAATACATAGGACTTTTCAGATACATCCTAGTAAAAGCGTTCGACAAACGAATCGTTCCCCAAATAGAATCTGTAGGCAGAATTTATTTCCCATGAAGAAAAGCCCATATTTCAAGGCTTTAGCAAAGGCAAGCTTATACCAAGAAATAGGGCTTTATTCATTAATACAACTCGAAACAGTCCCAATGGGCTTTTTTAACACATTGGACATATAACTAAAAAGTATATGTCTTTTATTTTAATACTGTTCTTTAAATTCTCCTATTGCTGCCGCCAAGTCCTCACAGGTCAGTACAGACAATTTTTGCCGTTCTTCCCTTTCTTTGGCTGCTTGTGATGTAAATGTACAGCTTTCCATCCAATCCATAAATTTTTCCGCTGTCACTGCCATAGCATGTTCCAAGAGTCTTCTGGCTTCTCTTCCATTTCCAAAATTTTCATCCTTTACTCTCTCTTCAAAAAAAGGAAGCAATACATTCTCCCAGCCTTTTTCTAAACAAAATGTAGCATTATTTGCCAATGCCTCAAATATTTCTAACATCTCTTTTGCAGAATACGGAGAAAAATGAACTGTAAATGTAATTCTACTGGCAATACCAGGATTTTCATCTAAAAATCGTTTCATTTTATTATTTTTTTCATGAATATCTCCTCCATATCCCGCAAATATAATCAATTTATCATGGCTATGCTCTTCTACTTCAATACAAAGCTGTGCCAAAGCCTCTTGTGAAAAATTATCTGTTCTTTCCGCTTCATTATAATTGACAAGAGAATAGGCTTCATCAATGATGATGATATCATTATTTTCAAATATCTGATGGACTTTGTCAGAGGTCTGACCCACATACTTTGCCTTGAGTTGTGTGCCCGTTACATACGCCATGCTTCCTCCCGAAAGCAGTTCCTCTTCAATCATCATTTCCGCAAAATACCTTGCTGATGTTGTTTTTGCTGTTCCTGGAGGCCCTATAAAAGCCAATACTTTGTGAATAGGTGGTGTTGGCAGATGATAATCCTCTCTTTTTTTAGCAAACTGATACACTGCCCCCAATTTGCACAATGTTCTTTTCATTTCCTGCTGACCAATTACATTTTGGCAAAGACGATGATATGCCCTGGTTTCTTTTGGAGATATATGCATTATTTTCTGTTTTTGACGCTCTGGCGTTTGATGTTGTAAATGATATCTTCCATATTCCAGATATGCCTTCAAAAACTCATATTCCTGTACAGAAAGTCTTTTTTCAAATTTATTACCTACTTGTGAAATATCTGCATTTGCCAATAACTCTAAAAATTTTAATCTGTCGTTATTAAATTTCATCACACCGCTATCATTGATAATAGCAAAGTCAAACCCCTGATTTTTATAGACCGCATATATTTTTTGTATTGTCAGAGCAGCTTCTTCTGCCGGCGTTTTTGAAACATACATTGCGTTTTCAAAAGAACGCTGTTCCAATTCTTTTTGTCTTTTTTCTTCCATAAACACATACCTTTCTTAACAAAAACAATGATTTTCATTTGTAAAAACAATACTGCTTTTTACTATATATATCTTTTTTATAAAGTATCTTTTGAATAATCTATTCTATTTTTTTCGGTAAATGCTTGCTAATTTACATTTTTTGCATATGTACACTAGCATTGATTTATTTCATTAATATATAGCATAAAATAATTTTATTCTTGGTCATTTCAATATTATTGAATATTATTTTTTACTTTTACCAACAGCTTTTGTTCTAATATATATCATATTCTAATACTAATTTTTAGACTTTCTTTCTGATTTTTCCATTCTCAGAATAAAACTCTTTTTTCCTTTTTTATCATTACAGCACCAATATATTTAAAATGCACTATTTCTTTACTATATTTTTTCTTCTTTTTCTAATATAACAACAGCTTTTGCTTTTAATATCATTTTTTGACAACGAAAGGGAAACAATATTAAAATATTTTGTCCTTCTTCTGCCTGTGCATATTCTGTTTTATATCTTCCAAACCAGTCTATATCTACTATTTTTGTTGTACATAATATATTATTTTTTTCATCTACAACAGATACTTCTGCTTTGTTGTGTATTTTTCCTTTTTGTATTCTTCCGGCTACTGCAACCCCTCTTTTTTTTGAAACAAAATATTCTTCTATTTCAAAACGGAACTGTTCCAAAAACATTTCCCCCTCCAAAAAAATATGATTCTGTTACGTTAAAAATTCTGTTACGTTAAAATGATATAAGCAGCAACTCCTTATTGAAAGTACAATAAAATGTACTAAACCGGTGTTTCCCCTAGGAAGGTGCTATTATGCATAAATATCATCAGTACTTTTAAAAATTTTTCTCCCTTTTGTCCTCATTGCTTTATTCTTTTTGGTATTATAGAAGGAAAAAATAAATACGAACGTCACGTCAATGTCACCCTCCCTTTACTTGAAAGCCTAATAAAATAAAAAATTCTAACAAATATTATCCGAAATGCCCTATTTATGGCAGAAATACTTTTGCTTAGCACAAGTATGACTATTATATTCATTTTAAGTATTATTCTAAAAAGCCCCTTCACTCTATTAAAGAACCTATTATCAATATTAATTTTTGCAAAAAGAAGTTTTCTGCTTTTACCAAAGCTTTTTTAAAAGATTTTGTTTTACACCAAATCAGTTGTTAGTTTTTATTTACACACTGTTTTTTATGATTGTATTTTTCAAAGTCTTTTCTGCACTTTTATTTTCATATTAAGTTAACAGAATCAAAAATATTTTTCCCTTTGATATGATGATATAACCTACCAAAGGGAAATGAAATATTTATTCTACATAAGCTGTTGTGGTATCAATGGCAATAGTTTGTATATTTTCTTGCCATGTTATGCCAAAATCAACTGCTTTACCCAAATCTCTCAATTTAAAATAAGTATTTCCATCAATATTATAAGCAGTCAAATCTGTTTCTACACCATCAAAATATAATTTTCCATCAGAAACAACTGCTTTTTTATTTTCTTGTGTACTCTTTTGCAATTCTCCTCCTGCAACAGTGTAAGGTGTATTTGTTACAACATTAATCGCTCTTACAGTTTCGTCCCAAAGTGTGTCAAATTGCTTTTGTGTGCCGTTGAGTGCCATGGCTACATCTCTTAATTTAAAATAAGTATAATCTTTTATCACATAGGCATCAAAAGCCACTTCTTTTCCATCTATCAAAACCTTTGTAGCAGAAACAAAAGCCTCTTCCTCTTGATCAGGCGCAGTTTCAATCGGATCAATTACAATAGGAGCATCTTCCATATTATTTTCTGGCTCTGTTTGTTCTGTTACATTTTCTGTTTCTTCCTCCGGCGTTGGTATCACTTCACCTGTATTATCCTTTTGCGCATAATAATTCATCACAGAAACTTTACAGTTTTGTCTGTTTTCCAGCAAATCCCTTAAGCTAAAATAAAAACTGCCTTGAACAGCATATTTTTCATTGATCAAAAGTTCTTTTCCAATTTCTGCTGCAACATCATCTTTATAAATGCCCTGTCCTATGTATAAATCTACATCTGTTCCCTTTACTTCATTACTCCACCAAGCCACCAATGTTTCATAATCCGCTGCTTGTGTACCTGTCGCCCAATAAATTTGTGGTACAATATAATCTACATATCCATTTTCAATCCATGTTCTCACATCTCCATATACGCTGTAATACCCCTCTGCGCCTTTTGTTGCAGAACCGGTGGCGTCAGAAGTATTGTTTTTCCAAATTCCCATAGGACTGATTCCAAAAGCCACATCCGATTTAATGGAATGCACTGTTTGATGAACACGGCGAATCATATCATTTACATGAGCTCTTCTTTGGTTTGCCTCTTGTCCGTCAGCCGTTTCCCCTTCGCTAAGAGGATAATTATTGGGATAAAAATAATCATCAAAATGAATGGCGTCTACATCATAGTTTTGTACAATTTCTGCCACAGAATCACAAATATGCTGTTTGACAGCTTCATTAGAAGGATCATAATATAAAGCGTTATTATAAGAGATAACCCATTCTGGATGCAATCTTGCAGGATGATTTTCTGCCAAAACACTCATATCTGTACCACTTGTTGTAATGCGATAGGGATTCATCCATGCATGAAATTCCAAATCCCTTGCATGGGCTTGTTCAATCATAAACGCCATAGGGTCATATCCGGGATTTTGTCCTTGAGTACCTGTCAATATTTCCGACCATGGATTGATTTGAGATTCATAAAAAGCGTCTGCTTTAGGGCGTACCTGTACCACAACGGTATTTAGCCCCATATTTTTTATTTCATCTAATTTTGTAATAAATTCTTGTTTTTGTTTTTCCGCATCATTTCTTACAGAAGGATAATCTGCGCTATATACTGTAGAAATCCAAACAGCTCTCATATCATCCGATTTTTCTAAAGCCTCTGCTTTTTGCGGCATAAAAGTACACGCGCTTAATAAAGTGATACTCAACAATGCAGAGAGTAATTTCTTTACTTTTTTCATATACACAATCCTTTCTTTTGATATTAAAAAATTTTTTTAGCTTTATTATAGCATGATTTTTTGTCTTTGTCTTTTCCATTTTACGACAATAATCTGTTGAAAAATACGATATATTCTTGTATGATATATAAATGGAAAATGTTGTCATTTATATCAATAAAGAAGAGGTGAGCCTTTATGGAATATGGATTGATAGGAGAAAAACTAGGGCATAGTTTTTCCAAAATCATACATGAAAAACTAGCAGACTATACATATGATTTATATCCTATTGCAAAAGAAGATTTAGACGCCTTTATGAAAGAAAAATCCTTTCGCGCCATCAATGTTACAATACCTTACAAAATAGACGTTATGCCTTATTTAGATGAAATTGATGCAAAAGCAAAAGCAGTTGGTTCTGTCAATACCATTGTAAATCGAAATAACAAATTATATGGCTATAATACAGATTTTGGCGGATTTGCTTATCTTTTGGAACACAACAACATTTCTGTAAAAGGAAAAAAAGTCCTTGTTTTAGGTAAAGGAGGCGCTAGCAAAGCTGTCATTGCCGTTTTAAAGCATTTAAAAGCCAGAGAAATCATTATTGTTTATTATAAAGAAAGTCCTGAAACAGTCACCTATGAACAATGTCGAAAACTACACAATGATGCAGACGTTATTATCAATACAACGCCTGTAGGAATGTACCCAAATATAGACGACTGTCCCATCGATTTAAAACCTTACACACAATGTCAAGCCGTTGTAGATATCATATACAATCCTATTAAAACAAAATTCCTTTTAGAAGGTGAAAAATATGATATGAAAGCCATAGGCGGTTTAGAAATGTTGATAGCACAGGCAAAATATGCTGTGGAAATTTTTTTAGATATAGCAATACCGGAAGAAAAAATAGATAAGCTTTATAAAGAAATTCTTTTACAGCAAGGAAATATTGTACTAATTGGTATGCCCAGTTGCGGTAAGACTACCATAGGAAAAGAACTTAGCAAACAATTACAAAAACAATTTGTAGATATTGATGAAGAAATTGTCTCAAAAATAGGTATGTCCATTTCTGATTATTTTGAAAAATATGGCGAAGAAGCTTTTCGAGATATAGAACAAGAAGTGATAAAAGAATTTTCTCTCAAAAATAATATGGTTATTTCCACAGGAGGCGGTTGTATCAAACGTGAAATAAATATGACATACCTAGCTATGAATGGCTCTATCATATTTATACAAAGAGATTTGTCAAAACTTATCATAGGCGAAGGAAGACCTCTTTCCTGTAGCACAGAAGCATTGCAGCAAATGTATCAGCAAAGACTGCCTTTGTATCGTCGTTATAGCCATAGAACCATCGAAAATAATACAAGTACAGAAAAAGCCATAGAAAGTGTCAAAATTGCTTATTGGGATATATTAGGGATGAACTAAGGAGGATAAAATGGTACGAATTGCAGAAATAAAAGATATGCGAAATGTATATAAGCTCATTTGTGAGTTGGAACAACAAAGACTGCCTTATGCACAATTTATATCTATCTATAAAGACCAACTGGAAAATCCTTGGTATTTTTGCTTTGTAGCAGAAATTAACGGAGAAATTGTAGGAATATTAAACCTCCGCATAGAAAATCAGTTGCGTCATGTACAAAAGGTAGCGGAAATTACAGAATTTGTTGTAAAAGACGGTTTTCGTTCTTTAGGCATTGGAAAACGGCTTTTCAAAATGGCTTTTGAGTTGGCAAAAGAAAACTATTGTGTGCAACTAGAAAGCTCTTGTCATAAAAACTGGAATGATGTGCATCATTTTTATGACAAGGCTGGTATGGAAGAAACTTCTTATAAATTTATCAAATCCATTTCCTATACAGCATTGAATTTATAAAAAACATCCACCCGCTCAGCGGGTGGTTTTTCTCATGTGGGCATAGTCCTTCGTTTTTGACTTATGCGTAAACGCATAACCCAGTCTGTCAACTGTGCCTAGCTACCCTTAAAAGGTTTTTCTCATTCCAATGGCAGCTGCTCTGCCAGTTGATCTTCTCCGCTATATATTCAGCTATCTTGTCTACATTTTTAGCTACTGTATCATAGTCTTTACACCAAAACTCTCTATTTCTGCACTTTTATTTCAACTCATGAAACTGTTCCTGTCACATCTGTTACTTTTGCCTTCCACTTCCTCATAAAGCTTGACACTTTTACCTTTCACTCCTCCATAAAACTTGATACACTTCTTTTAGGCAGTATCTTTACCAACATATGTATATAATCTGGACATACTTCTTCTTTTTATATATTAATGCCTTTGTGCTCATACAAATTTTTCAATATTTCACTTATTGCTTTGCTTTTTTGGTAATAAAATACTTTTGTTCTATACTTTGGAGCAGACACAATATGATATTTGCAATTTTATTTTGTATGCCAGAAACTATGTATATTCCTAATACCCATATACCCACCTCTTTTTCACTGTTTTTTTGCAGTTAGTAGACTGTAATTCCATTATAGTGAAAGCAGTTTTTATTTCAACTTTAGAAGGCTTTTTTAAACCATACATCTAACGCATGGATTTCTCTATACAATAAACTAGTAGTTTGAATAATCCCTAGAAGGAGCATTGCGTGCTGATTCCCTAAAAGAGAATATTGAAAATTTGATGTTGCATTACAATTACAGACAGCCACGAAAAATGGATATCTGTTTTGCCTTATTCACCCTGCTACCTGTAAACGGGTCTGTATACTCTTTTCATAAGATTTGATCTGCTATATCATCTTCTTCCAACTGATTTTTTATATATTCTTTTACCGCCTTTTCATTTCGCCCTACTATATATCCTCTTGTCCAGAAAATTCTTCTTCCATATTTCTATTTTAAATTTGCATGCCTATTAAATATCATCAGTGCCATCAGAAATCAGTCCTACAAACTGTGCTATACTCAGATATGGTGGTATGCTAACCAACATATGGATATGATCTGAACATGCGTATGCCTCAATGATTTATTTGCCCTATATCTGCTCTTCATTCTTTGTATATCGCTTTTCTTCTGTATTTTGGTGCAAATACTATGTGATATTGGCGTCTATATTTGAAATGTGCAGTATTTTTTATTTCATTTTTCCTGTTTAAAACCTCCTAATTTTGTTTTTGTAATGTGGTTGCCAAACCTTCATTCCAAAGTTATCATTAAGAGGTTTTATATACTAATGTATTTTATTTCCCTTTAGTAGAACTAGAGGTTTTGTTAATCAGGACCACGCCTAAAAGACGTGGTTTGCACCAGTCCTATAAGGGCTTATTAAAAGCCGGCGCCTAAATGACGCTGGCTTTCACTTCGTTCCAGCCTTGGTGGTATGATTATCTGCTACCTTTAAAAGGGTCTTCATACTCTTTTGTATTCAGCTTGTCTTCAATTTGATATTGTTTTTGCTGTTGGCTGATATATTTTTGAATTGTTGCTGTATTTCACCCGACCATACTCACATAATATCCTGTTGCCCAGAAATTCCTATTTCCGAATTTATACTTCAGATTTGCATGACCATTGCATATCATCATGGCACTTTTTCCTTTTCAGTATCCCATAAATTGCGATACACTCATTTTCGGTG
>DVLQ01000122.1 GCA_018715395.1 Candidatus Coprocola pullicola
ATATTGTGTTCCTCTGTCAGAATGAAACATGAGACCTAATGGTGCGTTTCGTTTTGTATAAGCTTTTTTGAACGCAGTCATGACCAGATTAACATCTGGTTTTCCTGAGATATTCCAGGAGATGATTTTGCGAGAATAAAGATCCATTACAATGCAGAAATAGTACCATTTGCCGTCTGCTTTGATATATGTAAAATCACTAACCCCGACAATATTAGGAGCCTTTTGGTTGAAATCTTGTTGGAGATGATAGGTACATCGGCTGTTTTCATTGTGTTTATGAGGATGAAAAGGCTTTTGGGTAGGATTGAAGAGGCGGTACACTCGTCTGACGCTGAAGAATATATGCTTCAAGCTGTTTGTTATAGTAGGCATAGATTTGAAGAATCTTGGAAGCAATCACTTGATTTTTTTGGTTCTGTCAGCTGGTGCTGAATTTTATAGTAGGTACTGCGGTTGATACCTAAGACACGGCAAAGAGTTTTCATGTCATGTTGAAATCTAAGCTTATAAACTGCTTCTAATCGTTGTCTGAGTGTGGCGTGAAGATGACAATGGCTTTTTTTAGTATGAGGTTTTCTTCTTCAAGTTGAGCAAGCCGCTTTTGAAGCTCTTTGACTTGTTTGGCAGTCATAACTTCACCATCATCTGTTTCAACGGTTGCGTATTGTTTGATTCAATGTGTGAGAGCAGTCTGAGATACTCCGTATTCTTTACAAAGGGCAGTTTTTGTTTTGCCGCCGGATTGATATAGGTTTACCAGTGTTCTTTTGAAGTCTTCGTCATAGCGGATCCTTTATTGTTTGTGGACATGTGGGATACCTCCTTTTGGCGTCTACTTTATTGTAATTGATAGTTACTCTATGTGTCTACTTTTTTAATATAGATCCAGACAAAAACACTATTGCAATAAAATGACAAAGGGGTTAATAGTATGGAAATAAAAGAGATGTTGGCGAGTGAAAGTAATTATACAAGGAGAAGAAAAGGAAATGACATACAATTACATTGATAAAAATATGCCGGATTGGGCAAAGCCAACAATACAAAAGTTGGTTAACAAGGCATATTTGAATGGAAATGAAAAAGGAGAATTGGGGTTAAACGACACCATGTTGAAGATATTTGTGGTTAATGACAGAGGAGGGATGTATGGAGAGTAAGAGGGCAAAAGCCCTCTTTGTTATACACCTTTTTTACTTTATGGATTTTTCGATATATTTTATGTATCTTCTACAGTACTTTAAATGATATTGTTTTATTACAGATTGTTATAATGTAGATGATACCTAACCGCATTTTTATTACGACATTACTACGAAATTTTAAGTGATTTTGTGCAATTTTGTAGAAGATACATATTTTTGAAAAATGGTGATTTTTCAAAGAAAATCAATAGTTTTAAGGTGTGTATGTAATGTAAAATGTAAGATAAACTATCTATTAAGTGTAAAGCAGAAAGAATTAGAAA
This sequence comes from Candidatus Coprocola pullicola, assembly GCA_018715395.1. Taxonomy (GTDB): domain Bacteria; phylum Bacillota; class Clostridia; order Lachnospirales; family Anaerotignaceae; genus Coprocola; species Coprocola pullicola. The sequence goes on from DVLQ01000122.1 coordinate 1,472, forward strand.
AATTAACAATTGTAACAGATAATCTTTATATGGATTGGCGTATGGGAGAAATTACAAAAACAGAATATCGTACAATGAAAGATAAATTAGAAATACAAGTTGAACAACTGCAAAAAACTATCCCAAATCTGGAGAAAGAAAAAGAAATATTGTCTAAAGGAATAGATACAAATAAACCATATCTAACAACATTCCTAAAAATTACATTGAACGAGGAATGCTTGTTGAGCTTGTAAATGTTATTTATGTTCATAATGGCGGAGAATTAACGATTGAATTTAACTTTTCGACCAGCATAGGCGGATAATTGAATACATTGAGTGTAATAATCAAAAATTGAAAGCATTGGAAAGTAAAGAGGCTATTTAATTAGTCCAATACTTTTAAATTTTTTAGAAACAAAGTTGTGTATATATAAATGCTACTGTTATAGGGCAGTGCACTTTTTTATTATAGCGGACGTATTTCAGTTAAAAGTGAATCGGCAAATTGTAAAAGGCTTAAAATATATAAAGCCTTCTAAAAAAATTATTTGTGAAAGATATGCTGTTGGACTGCCTGCCCTCATTGCACAAGGGCTTATGTCTGTTATGATATATGGATTAAATATTATATTAGGCATGGTGAGAGAATCTATGGTAACAGCTTATGGATTATATTATAAGATACAACAGTTTATATTTTTTGCGACATTTGGGTTGAGATATGCAATTACGTCGATTATATCTTTTCATTATAGCATGAGTAAAAAACAATGACTGAAGGAAGCAATCAAATATGGTACGATTTAATAACGTTTTGTTTGATGCTGATAGGGTTTGTGCTACTAGAAAAAATATTAGCTAATACATTGGATTATTCGGACAAACAAAAGTATTCTGTATCAGTGGTATGAAAATCATTACCGTCGGTTTTTTATTTGCAGGAGCTAATATTGCTTTTTAAGGTATTTTTCAGGCTTTGGGAAATGGTATAGAATCTTTAATCATTTCTATTTGCAGACAAATTATTTTTATACTTCCTGTTGCATATTGTTTTGCAAAGGTAATACTCCATTTTATGGATTTTGAATGGATGATGTGGCTGACATTTATTATAGGTGAATGGATATCAACTGTTATTGGTGCGTATTTATGAAAAAAATAATGAAAAATAAAGTAAATTAGTTCTTTTTTTGTTTTTATGCAATTTTATGATATAATGTAGAAAAGATAAAGTCTGTTAAGTGAATACAATAACAGCAAAATAATATAATATCAACCATTGCTTTGTTAAGAAGATGATAAAGATAGGATATTTGCAATAAAAAGCTGTTATTTATATTATGATTAATGTAATAGAACCAAAAAATAAATGAGGGTATAGTTTATGGTAAAAATACAAAAACAAAATTTTTCTATAAAGCAAATTTGTGAATCCGGACAATGTTTTCGATTAAATCCTGTAGAAAAACAAAAATACAGTGTGATAGCTTTTGGAAAGTATCTATTATTGGAAGAAACAGAAAAGGAAATACGATTTTATTGTTCTCAAGAAGAATATGATAGTTTATGGTTTGACTATTTTGATTTAAAAACAAATTATAGTCGTTTTATAAAATCCATTCCTAATCAGGATCGTTATTTGATACAAGCGGCAACGTTTGGAGCAGGTATTAGAATATTAAAACAAGAGGTTTGGGAGATGATTGTTTCTTTTATTATCTCCCAACAAAACAATATAAAAAGAATTAAAAAAAGCATAGAACTTCTTTGTCAAAAATTTGGAGAAAAGAAATATTTTGAAAATATAGTATATTATGCTTTCCCCAGTGCAGAAACATTGGCGCAGGCAACTCAAGAAGAACTAAATCAATGTAACTTAGGCTATAGAAGCAAATATATTTTAAAAACAGCACAAAGTATAGTAAAAAAAGAAATGGATATTACTGTATTAAAAAATATGTCTTATGAGCAAGCAAAAACAGAATTGATGAAATTATACGGCGTTGGAAAAAAGGTAGCGGATTGTATTTGTCTTTTTGGTTTGCATCAGTTGGAGGCTTTTCCCATAGATACGCATATTAAAAAAGTATTGGAAACAAATTATCAAAATCAGTTTCCTTTTGAATCATTTCAAGGATATGAAGGCGTCATACAGCAATACATATTTTATTATGATTTAAAAAATACAGTAAAAATATCTTAACAATCCTAATAAAAGAGTTTGAAATACAAAAGCAACTGTTTTATAATAAAAAATATTTTTATAAAAAACAGTTTTGGAGGAATGAAAAATGCAAAATGGTTATTCGTCTGTACGTTGTGAGGCAGATATTCAAAAAACATATACTGTAAAAGATTTAAGATATATAGCCGGACATTCCATTGGAATTATTGCAGTGGATTTGAAATATCCAAAATTGCCGGGGAATGTGGTAAATGCAACAACATATCCTTTTCCTGTATTATACAAAAAAGTAGAGTTCAAAATTGAACAGTTGTTTGAAGGTGATGAAACATTAAAACAAACTATTATCGATGCGGCAAAACAACTGCAAAAAGAAGGCGTTAGAGCAGTGGTAGGCGCATGCGGATTTTTTGCCAATTTTCAAAAGGATGTGGCGGATGCATTGGAGATTCCCGCTTTTCTTTCCAGTATGATACAGCTTCCTATGATAAAAACCGGATTGAAAACCGGTAAAAAAATCGGTATTATTACAGCCTCCGGAAATGATATTACAGATAAAATGTTACTGGAAATGGGAGTGCAGCCGCAAGATTGTTATATAGAAGATATTGGCAGCAAAGAAGGGTTTCAAACCATTCGATACGAATATGAGTATTTAGATAACGAAAGTGTGAGCAAAACGGTTGTTGATGCGGCAAAAAACTTAGTGGAAAAACATGATGACGTAGGAGCTATATTATTGGAATGCAGCGATATTCCTCCCTATGCCTATATGGTACAAGAAGCGGTGGGATTGCCTGTGTTTGATTTTATCACAATGATAAACTGGGCGCATCATGCAACAACACAAAAGCCGTATTTTGGATATTTTTAATGATATGAAAATAATGAACGGGAATTTATACTTTACAATAAAGAGTTGCTGTCTTATCATAGTAACGGAACAGATTGTTCAAAGTTTTGTGAATTTGATATGAAAATAAAAGTAGAGAAATTTGTGACAAATATATTTTTGATATCCATAGTTATCTTTGGCATTATAATGAAGATAATGAGAAAAAGAAATAGTAAAATATTTAAAAGTAATGATTATATTCATGCATAGTAACGGCTCCTTTCTAGAAAAACAGTGTTTTCATTCATTTTATTGTACTTTTAATTAGGAGCTGTTGTCTATATCATTTTAATGTAACAGAATGATTTTTCAAACAAAGGAGGATAAAGTATGAAGGACTTAAGTTATCTGAAAGGAAAACCGATTGCTGTATTGGGCGCCGGCGGCATTGGAAAAGCAATGGCGGCAGACTGTGTACTGGCAGGACAAGAAGTGATTCTTTGTGATTTGGAGCCATTTGCTTCTACCACATTGACAAATTTGAAAAATGGTTTTCGCTTTCATGGTAATCAGATTAATAAATTTGGATTTTTTCGTGAAGGTGTGGCAAAATTTCAAAAAATCACTACTTCTGTAGCGGAGGCTGTAAAAGATGCTGAAATTATCATTGTAGCACTGCCGGCAGTGGGGCATACTACATTTTTTAAAGAATTGATTCCTAATTTGAGAGATGGACAGATTATTCATATTTTTCCTGACAATTATGGAACATTGCTTTTGCGTAAAATGATGAGAGAAATGCATTGCGATAAAAAAGTGGTAGTGGGCGGCTGGTCAAGTGCTCCTTATGGCAGCAGAATCGAATCAGAAGGACCTTTTCTTTTGCCAAGTACAAGAATTATTTACCGTGCTATCACATTAAGAGGCGCGGCGCTTCCTATGACAGACCAAGAAGTATTTTTGGAAAGTGTCAAATACATTGGCGCTATGGATGCTATTACACAGGGATTGGGACCTGTAGGAGGCAATACTGTTATGGATACAGGATTTAGTAATGTAAATCCTATTTTGCATTGTCCTGGAGTAATACTTGGTGTAGGCGCTATGGAAAATTATGGTGTGATTTATGGAGATAATAAAAATGATTTTTCTATTTACTGCCATGTCTACAGTCCTACAGTTTCTAAAGTACAGTATGCTGTATACCAAGAAGAATGTGCTATTGCTTCTGCAATGAACGTGGGTATACAACCATTTCAAAAAGAAGAATTTTTCTCAAGATCTAATATACTGGGCAGTGAATACATGGGAGAAGGTATGGAAGTGCCTTATGAAGAAGTCTATGAAATGGCATTGGGCACAGGTCCATTTTCTGTAAATCATAGATATTTGACAGAAGATATCCCAATTGGCTGCCATGTGTTCCATGAATTAGGTAAAAAGTATGGTGTAAAAACTCCTGTCATAGATTCTATGATTCATTTGGCAAATGCTATGCTGGATAGAGATTTTTTTGCAGAGGGATATACTTTGGAGTATTTAGGAATTGGTCATATGAATAAAGAAGAATTGCTTGATTATTTACATAATGGTACATATAAGCAACCATAATGCAATTTTTTCAAGAATACTGAAAAAAACAGATGTTCGATACAGAATCGAGCGTCTGTTTTTTTGTACGCTGAATAGTTATGATAAAACCTCAGTTCAACTGAGAATGCTAAAAATACTTCAGTATAAGTAAGAAACTATAGAAGCAGGCTTTTGTCAAGCAATGCCATAAGAAGTTTATCACATTCTAAATAGAGATACAAATATCATATTGTGTTTGAGTTTAAATATTGTAAACAAGTACTATTAAAAAATGACAAGCAGATATTGGAAGAATATTAGATAGCAAAGGTGTAAATATGGTAAAGGCAGAATGTTGTCCAAATCATATACCTATGTTAGTTGAGATTCCACCACATTTGAGTATATCCGGTTTTATAGGGTGTTTAAAGACAAAAGTAGTTTTGATAGGCATGCAAATTTAAAATACAAGTATGGAAATCGTCATTTTTGGTGCAGAGAATATTTTGTAGATACAGCAGGCAGATATGAAACACTCATAAAAGAGTACATCAAAAATCAGTTAGAAGATGATATCGCAAATGTGCAAATCAGTTTAAAAGAATTTACAAACCTGTTTACAGGTGAGTTGGTAAAATAAGTCAAAAAATGCCCCCCAGTAAGAGGTAAACGAAGTGATAAATATCATTGTCAGACTATTCAATGCCCTCTTGCAGGGGTGACCACAAGAGATATCCTTACAAAGTCTAGTCAAACCCCTTGTTCAACGGGTGGTTTTAAAAAAATAATAGAATGATTTATAGTTTATGTTGGTGTAGAATATATTTTAAAAAACGGAAAAAATTTGATAAAATATAAAAATTTATTGGGAAAGTTTTAATGCCACTTTGTAAAATTAATATGGTATGTCTATTTGATATAATAAGTATTTTTAAAAAGCTCAAACTAAAATAAAAAAATGACAGAAAATATGTTAGAAAAAATTAAGAATTTATTTATAAGCAGTATTTTTGGAATTTTCAGATAAAAATGTATTTGTCGCTTTAATGATAGCTTTTTTGTAAATTTATTACAACAGCTTTTCTATTAAAATAGGATATGTATTTTTTAGTAAAAAATCTATATATCAAAGTATAAATAAACTCTGTTTCGACAAATGTAACACAGTACAAAGACTTGGTGAACGAAACATTTTCCAAATGCAGTAATTTACTTTCAATAAGAAAAACAATGGTTTTAAAGGCATTTGTTTCTATAAAATAAACTATTTATACTTCCGTCTACCTGTCAAAGATTTAAATGAAATGAATCTTTGACCAAAGGGTATCAACATGTATAGTAATAAAGTTAAAAACTGAATTGTATTTTTTATATTTAAAATAAGAAAAGATACATAAAAATATATTGAGAAGATGAAAATAGAGGTAAAATGAGGTGGTATCCTATATGCCGGTATGCAAAATGAAATAACATAAGTATTTTTTTGTTCAGAATTTTAGATGAAATCATACAATAATCTCAATTATATAAACTGTGAATAATTATGTTTTGAGGATAGTTTTTATTTTGTATTATATGAAATTTAATTTGGTAAAAGAGGTTTACTAAAACAACCTGTTGGAGCTTCAAAATAAAGTAGTATCAAATAGTTTGACTGTATTGGTATAATATTGAAAAAGTGGAGTGTAAGAAATATTTGTACAGAAAAAACAATAATTGACAAAATTGAAGGTAATGTTATAATAAAATTAACATCATTTTATTAAAATAAAGTTTATATAATGTTAAAAAATATAATAAAAATATATAAATATTAACTATATTTATTATATTTTTTTATAATATATAATCAAATACAATTTTTATGATAGAAAGAAAAGAGCATTCCAAACGTATATCATATTTTTTCTTTCAATAAAAATATAGAAAATGGTGAAAGAGAGGCGTCGAAATGGAATCTTACAAATTTCTATTGATGATTGCAATCATTTTATTATCGACAAAGGTTTTCGGAATATTGTCTCGAAAGGTAAATATGCCACAGGTTGTTGGGGCTTTGCTTGTAGGAATTATATTAGGACCTGGATGTTTGAATATACTTCAGGAAACAGATTTTTTGACCCAAGCGGCAGAAATCGGCGTCATATTACTTATGTTTCAGGCAGGACTGGACACAGATTTTGAAGAACTGAAACAAACAGGAAAGGCTTCTTTTGTAATTGCTTTGATTGGGGTTATTGTTCCGTTTTTGGGAGGTTCAGCTGTTTATTTGGCATTTTTCTATTCTTCATATATGACTCAAATAGATTTTTTGAGAGCTTTTTTTGTAGGAGTTATTTTGACGGCAACTTCTGTTAGTATTACCGTAGAAACATTGCGAGAAATGGGAAAATTGAAAGGAAGGGTTGGAACTTCTGTTTTAGGAGCAGCTATCATTGACGATATTTTGGGCATTGTTGCTTTGACCATTATCACAGGCGTTTCTTCACCTGATGTACGTATTGATACGGTATTTATCAAAATCATATTATTTTTTGTATTTGTGGGTATATGTAGTTTCTTTTTGTACAATTTATTTAAGCATTTTGAAATTGCATATGGCAAAAAGCGTCGTGTAGCAATTTATGCATTAGCTTTTTGTTTAACCATGTCTTATTGCTCAGAAGAATTTTTTGGCGTAGCAGATATTACAGGCGCCTATTTTGCGGGACTGATTCTTTGTAATTTAACAGATATTAAGGAATATATTGCATCTAAAATTGTAGTTACTTCTTATATGTTTTTTACACCGATTTTCTTTGCGGGCATTGGTATGAAAACGGTTTTGACAGGTATGACGCCAATGCTTTTTGTATTTTCAGTTACTTTGTTAATCATAGCTATTTTATCAAAAGTAGTTGGTTGTGGATTGGGTGCAAGGTTTTGCGGCTATACAAATCATGATGCGCTTTCTGTTGGTATTGGTATGATATCTCGTGGAGAAGTGGCATTGATTGTAGCACAAAAAGGCTCCCAAGTAGGTTTGATTTCCCCGGAAATGTTTCCGGCCATTGTATTGGTTGTAATTGTTACAACTTTGCTGACGCCAATATTACTAAAATTACAGATGTAAATAATATCAGAAAGATATCTTTTTTAAGAAAGATATCTTTTTTTGCAAAAAACAGTATTTTGATTTGAAAGCTTTCAAAATCAATGAAAAATATTTTTTTAATGAAACATTAATATAATAGGAGTATATTTTTTGATAGAATGAATGGAAAATACTGTTTATGTTGTTGGCAAAAAAATTGGGTTTTATAATGATGTGGAAGTAGAGGAAGTGTCATTATGAAAAATCAGATGAAGATAATATTTAGCAACATAAAATTTTTATCTTCTTTATTAGTATGATCTATAGTATTTGTTTTAGTACTTTGTGTTATAAAAGCAGCAGAGTGGAATACTATTTTGGCAAAAATATAATGGGAGTATATTTTTTGATAGAATGAATGGAAAATACTGTTTATGTTGTTGGCAAAAAAATTGGGTTTTATAATGATGTGGAAGTAGAGGAAGGTGTCATTATGAAAAATCAGATGAAGATAATATTTAGCAACATAAAATTTTTATCTTCTTTATTAGTATTATCTATAGTATTTGTTTTAGTGCTTTCCGTTATAAATGCAGCAGAGTTGAATACTATTTTGGCAAAAGAAACCCAAAAATATATAGATGATGTTTCTCTTCAAGTGGCAGAATTGGTAGACCACAGAACTTATAAAATATCGGAAGGATTGGCGTCGGTAGCAGATAGCATTGTTTACAATAAGCCTGATAATTTAGAGGAGTATTTAAATAGAAAAGAAATGTTGTTAAACTTTCAGGAAATCATTGTTTTTGACCAATTCGGCAAAGAAATCACTCAACAACAAACAACAAGAGATTTTTCAAATTTGTCTGCAATTGAACATTCTTTAAACGGCGAAAATTATGTTTATGCCATAGGGAAAGACAGTATATTGTATACAGTTCCTATTTATCAGCAAAATAAAGTAATTGGGGTATTGGCAGGGATTAAAACAAAAGAAAAAATGCAGGATTTAATACAAAGCAACAGCTTTGATGGAAAATGTACTATTGGCATTATGGATAATGAAGGAAATCAAATTATTATATCTGCTCAAGAAGAAGTATTTGAAAACAAAGAGAAATTTGTAAAAGAAGTTTTGGATATTTCTCCAAAAAATTGGAAAATAAAAGTACAAAATGACTTAGAAGAAAATAAGCATGGCAATATATCTTTTGCATTAAAAGATAATAAACAATATGTTATGAATTACTATCCTATTAGTGAATATAGCTGGTTTTTGTTTACCATTATTCCATCAGATATTATTTCTTCGGAAATCAATCCTTTTATCAATAGAATTGTGATTGTGACTATAGCAACGATTTTATTACTTGTATTAATTTTATGTATTTTTATTTTGATACAGTTTAAGAATCAAAAAGATTTGGAACGTTCTCAAAATCGGTATCGTATGGCAATCGAAAGTAATGGAGATACGGATATTTTGTGGGAATATGATAACATAACAAAGGAGTTTGTTTCATTAAATAAAGAAGTAAAATGTGATTTACAAACTGTGATTGCATTTGATTATGATTTGGAAAAAGATAAAATTAAGTTTTCAAAATCATTTCAGGAAAAATTTAATAGAAACGAATATCTTTGGCAAGCGCAAGAAAATATTAAAAATTCAGATATAATTTATTCAGAAGATAAAGAAACCATAAAACAAATTATAAAAAAATGTTCTCATGAAAATTCAAATGTAAAAGGAAACATACGCCTAATGGTTTCAAAAAACAATTTTGAATGGTTTGAAATACATGCGCATACTCTTTGGGATGAAGAAAAAAACAAAAGCGTAGGCATTGTAGGAAAAATGATTAACATTCATCATTTAAAAAATGAAGCGGACTTATGGAAAGAAAAGGCAAATTGCGACCCCTTGACAGGCTTGTTAAATAGAGCGGCTTTTGAAAAAATAGTAAATGATATCATACAGGAACAAAGAGGGCTTGGAGCATTGATATTTGTAGATATTGATGATTTTAAATGGATTAATGACCATTTAGGACATAGCGTAGGAGATGATGTATTAAAATATATTGCCAAGCATTTAAAACATATTTTTGAAAAAAACTGTAAAATAGGACGTTTTGGCGGAGATGAATTTGTGGTTTTTTTTCCTGATAGTTTTTCTAAAGAAAAAATCATAGAAAAATTGGAATATTTTAAAGAAGTATTTCAAACAGAATATCAAAAAAATACAATACATTATAAAATTTCGGGAAGTATAGGCGTAGCTATTTACAATCAAGATGCAAATGATTATAAAGGTCTGATAGAATGTGCAGATACAGCATTATATTATGCAAAAAATCATGGAAAGAACCAATATGCTTTTTATGAAGAAATTCTTTGAGCTATAGAAACCATGTAGAAAAGTGAATTTGTTTTCTATATGGTTTTTGTATTTTTATAATGATATAAAATGTTGTAACAAAAACTTTGTTATGATATACTAAATAAAATATGGTTATACGACAAAATATTACAAAGGGGGAGGAAAAGTATGTTTGATATTCCGATTCAAAATAATGTAAGAGCCGGTGTTGATCTAAATCAGTTAATGAATGGACAAATCAATGGAAATCAACAAAATGCTGCCTCAACAACACAACCTATGCCACAGCAACAATATACAAACCAAATGAATCAAATGCCACAACAACAATATGCAAACCAAATGAATCAAATGCCACAGCAACAATATGCAAACCAAATGAATCAAATGCCGCAACAACAATATGCAAACCAAATGAATCAAATGTCGCAGCAGCAAACAGGAAAAGGCGTTGTAGTTAAAAAAGGTCAAAAAGTGAAATTGTCCTCTCCGAATAATGGAAGATTAGATTTGATTGAGGTTGGCTTAGGCTGGGATTTAGGACCGAATGGTCAAGGCTATGATTTAGACGTGGAGGCTTTTTTACTGGGAGAAAACGGAAAGGTATTGGGAGACGAATGGTTTGTATTTTATAACCAAAATGTATCTCCTGATGGGTCCGTTGTTTGTGGAATAGATAATACCTCCGGCGCGGGCTTTGGCGATGACGAAAGTATTAGAATACAACTAAGCAAGGTACATCCTAATGTGGCAAAAATTGTATTTATTGTAACAATTAATGAGGCATTGGAAAGAGGGTATAATTTTAGCAATGTAAGTAATGCTTATGTTAGAATTGTGGATAAAATAACAAATCAAGAGTTAATCCGTTTTAATCTGACAGAATATTATGCTACAGTATGCTCTATGGTTGTAGGGGAATTGTATAAACATAATGGAGAATGGAAATTTAACGCCGTAGGCAATGGAACAGCGCAAGATTTAACAGGTTTATGTATGAGTTATGGTGTAAATGTAATTGGATAATAAAAAGAAAGAGGGGATTAAAATATGCTGAAAATGGAAGTAGTAAATGAGTTAACATTGAAAGTAACGTGCGATGGACAGGGAGTTTTGTTTAGTAAAGCAGGAGCATTCATTGGGGGAGAATGCTATGGCGGAAAAAATTATCAGTTTGAAAAAGTATTGCTGGGACCCTCCGGAAATCCTTTACAAGCGGCATTGGGACAATTAGGACGCCGCTTTACCGGTGAAAATCTTCCTCTTATGAAAGTAACCAGTAGAGGGCAAAATGTTACATATTATGCAAATGAAGCCCAGCATGTTGTGGTTTTAAATTTACAGCCGGGACAAAGATTATCTGTAGAAAGTGAAAACTTACTGGCATTTACAAATGAGTGCAAATATAGCGTAAGATTTTTGGCACAGGGTATTATCTCCCAAAAAGGACTTGCAACTTCTACATTAGAAGCTATTGGATATAATGCTCAAGTAGCTGTTTTGTGTGATGGAAACCCAATTGTATTAAATAATATGCAAAACGGTTCCACATTAACTGCCGACCCTGATGCTACAGTATGCTGGATGGGCGCGGACCCAGGGTTTAAATTGGACTTATCATGGAAAAATTTGATTGGACAGGCTTCCGGAGAATCTTACATGTTTGAATGGACAAAACAAGCGGCGGTTGTTGTACAACCAAATGAAAGAGTATCGGGAATTGATATTGGCATGGATGGCAGAGGAGGAAGCCCAAACAGACAAGAAAATAACTTATTTAGAGAAGATGGCAATCAAGGATTAAATAATATGGGCGGATTAGGCAATATTTTGGGAGGCTTTATAAGAAGCTAATAAATTGACATAAAAGAGGACTTTCTGTTATAATAGGACGTCCTCTTTTAATGTAAAACAAATATAAATTTTTGAATCAGAAGCTGACATAAAAAGACAATATGATTGATTTTTTATAGCAAATGTAATATCATAATAATATAGTTTCCAAAAATATACAGTTTTATGAATTACATAAGTATTTTTAACAAACGATGGGGGGTTTTGATATGAAAAGTATACGAACAAAAATTATGGCAGGAATGAGTATCACCATTGTAATTTTTTTGTTGATACTAGGAAGCATCAGTGTGTTGATGAATTACAGCAGTTCTATACGACAAATAGAACAAAGTATGCGTTCTTTATCCGGTGTGGCAGCAGATAGAATAGAGCAGGAACTGATTGCCTACAGCAACATAGCAGAATCTTTTGGAGGGCGAAAAGATATAGCGGATCCTGCTATTAGTGCGGCGGAAAAAGAAGTTTTGATGACACAATGGGCAGAAACACATAATATGATAAGAGCTAATTTATTAGATAGTAGTGGAAACAGTCTTTTTGATGGTACCAATTATGCAGACAGAGAATATTTTCAAATTTGTATGACAGGAGATTCTTATATTTCAACTCCTGTATTAAGTAAAGTATCAGGAGAATTAACTATTATTGTGGCGGCGCCTTTATGGAAAGACGGTATTGCAAACAGTGAGGTAATAGGCGTTGTCTATTTTGTACCAAAAGAAACTTTTTTAAATGATATTATGAATACAATTCATGTAAGTGAAAATGGCGGCGCTTATATGATTGATAAAGATGGGTATACCATTGCGGATACCACTATGCAAACCGTTACAGTACAAAATATAGAAAATGAAGCACAAAAAGACAGTAGTTTACAAGAATTAGCAAATGCGCACAAAGAAATGAGAGCAGGAAAAAGTAATGTGACAAGATATTCTATTAATGGAGAGGAAAAATTTATTGCTTATACGCCTCTGGAAGGTACAGATGGATGGAGCGTAGCAGTAACAGCTCCTGTTAGTGATTTTATGGGAGCTACCATTAGAAATATTATTATTGTCATAATATTGGTGATTGTTTCTGCCCTTGTTGCAGTTATCATAGCGAGAATTTTGGCAGTAAAGATTTCAACTCCTATTATTGCATGCTCCAAAAGATTAACATTATTGGCAGAAGGGGATTTGAAATCTCCTGTACAAGAGATTCAAACAAAGGATGAAACTCAAATTTTGGCTGTTGCTACAAAAGAAATTGTGGAGGCTATGAATGCTATTATTGAAGATGAACAATATATGTTAGAATCTATGGCAAATGGCAACTTTAATGTAAATGCGCATGATAGTGCTTATAAAGGTGATTTTGCAGGTATTTGTCACTCTATTCATAACATTAACGAAAAGTTAAGTTTTACATTAAATGAAATTAATACTGCGGCAGACCAAGTAGCGGCAGGTGCAGACCAAGTTTCCTCCGGCGCACAGGCACTAAGCCAAGGTACTACAGAACAAGCGGCAAGCGTGGAAGAATTAGCGGCAACAATTAATGAGATTACAAAAGATATTCAATCAAATGCTGAGCTGGCGAAGCAGTCAAATCAGTTTTCACAAAGTGCAGGAGCATTGCTTAAGGACAGCCAAGATAAAATGAATCAGCTGATACAAGCTATGAAAGAAATTTCAGATAGTTCTGGAGAAATTAGCCGTATTATCAAAACAATAGAGGATATTGCATTTCAAACAAACATTTTAGCGCTCAATGCCGCCGTGGAAGCGGCAAGAGCAGGCGCAGCCGGAAAAGGCTTTGCAGTAGTAGCTGATGAAGTACGTAATTTGGCGGCAAAAAGTGCAGAAGCTTCCAAAAGTACTTCTGCTTTGATTGAATGTTCTATACATGCTGTAGAAAATGGAACCCGCATTGTAAATGAAACGGCGGCTTCTTTGGAAGCAACTGCTGAAAAAGCAAAAGAGGCTCTTATGTCAGTTGACAATATTTCTGAAAATTCTAATGCACAAGCAAGTGCCGCAGCTCAAGTGAATATTGGTATTGACCAAATTTCTAGTGTAGTACAAACAAATTCTGCTACAGCAGAAGAAAGTGCCGCTGCAAGTCAGCAACTTTCGGGACAGGCGGCTATGTTAAAACAATTAATTGGAGAATTTCAATTAAAAGATGTCAATTATAATGACTTTGGCTATGAAAAAACAGATTTGTCAAAAGAAAATAGTTCTTATAATACTTCTTTTTATGATGATACAGATAAATATTAAATCAAAGATAC
>DVLQ01000123.1 GCA_018715395.1 Candidatus Coprocola pullicola
TGATCTATATTGCCTACCTGTCCAATGGTTGCTCTGCAATCAATAGGAAGCATTCTCATTTCTCCAGAAGGAAGCTTTACAGTTGCATATTTTCCTTCTTTTGCCATAAGCTGTGCCACATTGCCCGCAGAACGAACAAGCTGTCCGCCTTTTCCCGGTTTCATTTCAATGTTATGAATATTTGCACCAACTGGAATTGCTCTCATTGGAAGTGTATTGCCAAGTTTTACTTCAGCATCAGGACCATTCATAATGGTATCGCCTACTTTTAACCCTACAGGCGCAAGAATATAAGATTTCAAACCATCAGCATAAACAATCAATGCGATATTTGCTGTTCTGTTTGGATCATATTCAATCCCCAATACCTTTGCCGGAATACCGTCTTTGTTTCTTTTAAAGTCAATGATTCTATATTTTAATTTTGCGCCGCCGCCTTTATGACGTACAGTAATTTTACCTTGATTATTTCTACCTGAATTCTTTTTAATATGCACAACCAAAGATCTTTCAGGAGTTGATTTTGTAATTTCATCAAATGCAGACACTGTCATGTGTCTTCTGGATGGTGTATATGGTTTATATCTTTTAATAGCCACCTGATTCCACTCCTTTCGGTACGTTATCTATCTTCTTACACGTTTCCATGTGTATCATTTTTAAAACTTTATTTTATTACATTCCTTGGAAAATTTCAATATCTTTGCTATCAGCAGTCAATTTTACAATCGCTTTTTTTCTTTTAGCAGTTTTTCCCCAAATCATGCCTCTTCTTTTTGGCTTGCCTTTGTAGTTCATTGTGTTTACAGAAGCTACTTTTGCACCGTCAAACATCTTTTCTACTGCTTCTTTAATTTGTATTTTTGTTGCATCTGGGTGTACCAAAAAAGTATATTTCTTTTCATCCATGATAGACATACTTTGTTCTGTGATGACTGGTTTTTGGATAATGTCATAATATTTTAAATCTGCCATTATGCGTACACCTCCTCAATTTTTGCTACTGCTTCTTTTGTTACAACCAGTGTGTTGTATTTTAATAAATCATATACATTAATTGTATTAACGGAAGCTGTTTTTACATCAGGAATGTTTCTTGCAGAAAGCATTACATTTATATTAGAACCGTCCATTACAAATAACGCTTTGCCACAGTTAATATTTTTAATCACTTTTACCATTTCTTTTGTTTTTATTTCTGGTAATGTCAATTCATCCAATACAATGATTTTGTTTTCAGCTACCTTTGTAGAAAGAGCAGACTGTAACGCCAATTTTTTCACTTTTTTGTTCAGTTTAAAAGAATAATCTCTTGGCTTTGGAGCAAATACAACGCCGCCGCCTGTCCATTGAGGAGAACGTATAGATCCTTGTCTTGCTCTTCCTGTACCTTTTTGTCTCCAAGGCTTTCTACCGCCGCCTCTTACTTCCGCACGCGTTTTTGTACTTTGTGTGCCCTGTCTTTGATTTGCCAAATATTGTAGCACTGCCAAGTGCATAACGTGTTCATTTGCTTCTATTCCGAAAATAGCATCGTTAAGCTCAATATCGCCAACTTTTTCGCCATTGATGTTCATTACTGCAACATTTGCCATGTTATTGTTCCTCCTTTCGTAAAGTAAATTAAGCCTTTACGCTGTCTTTGATTACAAGTACTGCACCCTTTGGTCCAGGCACTGCGCCTTTTACCAATATAAGGTTCTTTTCAGCATCTGCACGAACTACTTCAATATTTTGAATCGTTACATTAACATGTCCCATGTGACCGGGCATTTTTTTGTTCTTTTTTACACGACCCGGCGTAGTTCCGGAACTCATAGAACCTACAACTCTGTGAGATTTAGAACCATGTCCCATAGGTCCTCTTTGCGCATTATAACGTTTGATAGTACTTTGGAATCCTTTTCCTTTAGAAACGCCGCTTACATCTACTCTGTCGCCTGCTGCAAATACATCCGCTTTGATTTCAGCGCCAACTTCATATGAGCTGATGTCTTCTAATCTAAATTCCTTTACATATTTTTTAGCTGTTACGCCGGCTTTATCAAAATGACCTTTCATAGGTTTTGTTACATGTTTTGGTTTTGCATCTGTATAACCAACCTGAATTGCTTCATAGCCATCGTTTTCCATTGTTTTCTTTTGCACAACAACACAAGGACCTGCTTCTAAAACAGTAACCGGAATCAATGTGCCGATTTCTGTGAAAATTTGTGTCATTCCCACTTTTTTTGCAATAATTGCTTTTTTCATTTTCTTTGCACCTCCTAAGTTTCTACAGCGGATTACTTCCTAATTATAATAGAAAGAAATCATTCTAGTTTTATATAAGATACATTTTCTTATACAAACCACTTGGATTATTTCATCACTTTCAATACAATATCAACACCAGCTGGCAAATCCAGTCTGCTTAAAGCATCTGCTGTTTTTGGGCTTGGTGAAATAATATCAATCAGTCTTTTATGTGTTCTCATTTCAAACTGTTCTCTGGAGTCTTTGTACTTGTGTACCGCTCTTAATATTGTCACTACTTCTTTTTTTGTAGGCAGTGGAATAGGTCCGCTTACCTGAGCACCTGTTTTCTTTGCAGTCTCAATAATCTGAGCTGCGGACTGGTCGATCAATTTATGATCATACGCTTTAAGACTGATTCTGATTTTTGGGTTAGCCATAAAAAAAGTCCCCTCCTTTTCGCACTATTGAACTTCAGCACGACAAGCGGTGACTGCACACTCATTTCGGGTGTATCTGCAACGTAAGACACACAAAGAATCTCTTACTAAAAGAGAATCTTTTTCCAATATTCAGTACAGTGACCATGTCGCCCGGTTTCTTGAACTGGACATCGCTCCGTAGAAAAACCAACATACAACTCATTTTGTATGCCGCAACCTTCTACCTCAACGCTCGTATGTCACAACATGGTTTAGTATACCTGATAAAATTCCGTATTGCAAGCTTTTTTTTCATTTTAACCCTTAAAATTTTATAATAATTATTACAATATTTCACCTATTTTATTGTGCAATCTATATAAACCCATATATAATTATTATGTTTTTGCATAATATTATGCTATCCATACTTTGTTCTTTTATTCAAAACGTCTTTGCTATTTTCTTTCTTTTTCCTACAAATATTTTAAAAAAAGAAAGAGAAGAAAAAAACACTGCTTTTTTTCTTCCCTTTTTGCTTTTTTCAACTACTCTATATTCTTTAAATATTCTTTTGCTGCATTTTCCGCTTGTTTGACACCAATGTGATATGCCCTTATCTGTCTTTTTTCACATTTTTCTTTTATTTCTAAAAAATACTCTTTCATAATATGCTCTGCGTTTTCATTATCTTCTGTTACAATTTTATCTACATCTATTTTAGCCAATTCCGGAGCAGCGTCTAATGATAAATTCATCATATATTTTAAATCTTTCATACTATACCACTGCATATGGTTCAAATTATACCTCACAATCAATGCATGAGGTTTTATGACGCTAAGCCCTATCAAAAATACTAATCCTACTGTAAATATATATCGGAATAAACAATATTCCTTTTTCAATACGGAATATACTACTCCAATCATACTCACTGTCAAAGCCGCCAAAAAACACAATACCAATACCCTCATTGTGGTCAAATGATATGCTTCAATGTAAAGCATCATACGATAAGCAGAAGACGCAATCAATATCATATTACAAATAGAAACTCCAATCAATATGCCATCCAGCCACTTACTTCTTTGAAAATTGATATTACATATTACTATCATTAAAAAGTTAATCACACTGACAAAAAGCAATTCAAAAAATCCCCTTCTAGCGTAACTGGAATAAGTATATCCCTCTGGAAGATAATTTCCCGCAAATAAATACAGTATTTGTATCATACAAAATAATACATAAATGATTAGTAATATGCTTGTAAATGTAATAGCAATGACAGGTTCCACCTTTTTTTTATTCTTTTGTTCTTCTTTTATCTCCATTTTTGCCAGTCCTGCTACAAAGCAGTAAAATATCCAAAATCCAATAAAAAATAAAAATAGAATCAAAAATGCATTTTGGGGCAGAAATAAATTTCCCACCAATTTCATAACCATATTTTTAAATACCGCATCAGCAGAAATCAGCATTGCTACAATCACTAACACAAGAGGAATGGCAATAGCTACTCCCAATATCACATAAATCCCCTTTTTCATTTCCGCCGTCTTTTTTTGCAACTGTTCTATAAACTGTTCTACAGGCTGAAACAAACTTGCTATAGAATCAACCAATAAAACAAACATATTGTAAACATAATCTTTTAAACTCCATTTTCTGTTTTCGTATAACTGATGAAGCATCATCATCACAAACAATAGCAATATTGCCCTTTTTTGCAAAAAGTGTAAAAAATATTGGTCTGTCCAAAGCATAGCAATACTTAACATTATTATCATACCAATGTAAAAAACCATATCTTTTTTTATAGTAATCTCCCATTTTTTAATGAGGAGCCAAAAACAAATCAGTTCTCCCACTGTGGCAACAAAAACACCCACTCCTGATTCAATTTTATATGTTCCCAAAACATAACAAACTGCAAAACAAACGCTTAGCATCAAAAAATAAAAATAATTTTCATTGATTTTTTTTTGATAAATTGTCAATTCTTTTTTGGATTCTCCTTTTATTTCCAAAGGATTTTTCAGTTCTTGTTTTTCTTTTTCCAAATCTGTTTTTTCTTCTAACATAGGCTACTGCTCCTCTACAAATTCTAATATATCTCCCGGTTGGCAATTCAATGCTTTGCAAATATTTTCCAAGGTAGAAAATCGAATTGCTTTTGCTTTGTTATTTTTTAAAATAGATAAATTTGCCATGGTAATATCTACTTCTTTTGCAAGTTCTGTCAATCCTATTTTTCTTTGTGCCATGACCACATCTAAATTTACTTTGATTGGCATATGATACCTCCTATATGGTCAAATCATTTTCTTCTTTATAGCTGACAGCCTGCTGAAATACTTTTGATAACACAAAGCTAAATAATCCTGCTATAAAAAATACAATCATAATCACAACAGTAGAAGGCGTAATAGTATAAAAAAGCCGAATGGCTGTTACAACTGTTATGGCTATGCTATACTTGCCCATTTTTTTTAAGCTTTCTGTATTTTCTTTTACAAAACAATTCTGTTGTAAAACAGTACGAAACATTTTTCTTAATTCTCCAATAATCAGCACTGCCAAAGCTCCTGCAGCAAAAAATAAAATACACATTTCTACATAGTTTGTTTGAAACACATGATACCACTTTCCCATATATCGAAAAATAATAGGAAGCCCAACACATACTACACAACCACTATAATACATAAAATCCAACATCGTTTTTACCCATTTTTCCAATGTATTATCTTGCATATTTCTCTACCTCCTATTTTTTAATATAACACATTGTTTTTTGTTTTTCAATATTTTTTTATTGTTTTTCAATAAAAATTATCTCCTTTTCCAAAATCCTTCCCCTAAAAAACGTGATTTGCTCCAGTTTTATAAGGACTTATAAAATAACCACCACCTAAATGACCCTAACTTTCACTTCATTTACGTTCAAGCTTTGGTGGTAAGAGGATATGCTATCGAGTCTTTCTAGTCTTTTGTGTTTCGCCTCTATTTGATTTGGTGTTGTTCTACTATGTATTACTATATTCATTCCAACCATACTCACATAGCATCGCCCAAAAATTTCTATTTTCAAATCTGCATGGCAATGCAATATCATCCTTGCACTTTTTCCCTTCACATATCCCATAAACAATGATGTGCTCATTTTTGGTGATGTTCCTACTGGAACATAGACAGAATTCGACTGTCATTCTATGATTTCCGTTCCATTTGCACAAATCTTTTATTTCCTTTTGCATATCTTCATGCAATTAAGAATAAATAATTTTCCCTTTGTACTTTGGAGTAAAAACGATATGATACTTGCTACACCCATTTTGTATATGATAAGCCATCTGTCATAGAGTAGCTTTTTTGTAAAATAGTTCAGGCTTGAATCTCCTTATTTACATCAAGAACAATACTTTTGCTTAAGCTTTCATCTCACTTCTAGATTGACCCATTGTTAAAGTCTGCTATGTAGACTTCTGTACTAAAGTAATTAAAATCACTAGTAAGCTAGTCGTTTGAACCACTCCTAAAAGGAGTATTATGTGCTTATTCCCCAAAAAGGATTATTAAAGATTTGACAGCGTATTGCAATTATAGACAGACACTTAAAGTGGCTGTCTATTTTGCCTTATTCTCCTCCGCTACCTATAAGCGTATCTGCGTACTCTTTTCATGATATTTCATTTGTAACATAATACTTCTTCCAATTGATTTTTTATATATTCTTTTATTGCCTTTTCATATCGTCCTACTGCATCTATAAAATATTCTCTCCCCCAAAAGTTTCTTCTCCCTATATCTATATTTTAAATTAACATACCTGTCAAACCTACTCTTAACCCTATAAACTGTGCTACACTCAGACATGATAATATACTGACTAGCATATACATATAGTCTGAACATGCTTGTACTCCAATGAGTTCAACCTTTTTTCTTTGCACAATTTTATAATAATTTCCCCGCTCTTCATTCTTTGTATGTCATTTTGCTTCTATATTTTGGTACAAACACTATATGATATTGGCGTCTATATTTGAAATGTACAGTATTTTTTATTTGATTTTTCATGTAAAAAACTTTCTAATTTATTTTCGTAATGTGATTGTCAAACCTGCATTCTAAAATAATAATTAGGCGGTTTTACATATGAAAGTATTTTATTTTCCCCTAGTAGAATTAGAAATTTTGTTAAACAAAAACACCCAATAAAAAAGGACAGCTCTTTTTATTAAGCCATCCTTTTACTATCTATTTTTTTCTTCTTCAAAAAGTTTATCTACTGTTGTATCCAATTCTCTTGCTAAGCGAAATGCCAATGCCAATGTGGGGTCATATTTGTTATTTTCAATGGCATTAACCGTCTGTCTGGAAACATTGCATTTTTTTGCCAATTCCTCTTGTGAAATTCCTCTTTTTTTTCTTCTTTCTCGAATTTTATTTTTCATATCAAGCACCATATTTTCTCTTGAAGTACAAAAGCTGAACAAAATACATAATCGACATTACCGTAAGTACAATAAAAGGATTCATTCCTTTCATAGGAACTGCTTGCGTACAAGATTTTATAATATCTTCTATCAAACAAAACACCAAATATACTGCTGTTATAGCAAAGGTATTGTTTCCGGCTTTTTGTACAATCATTTTTCTTCTTTCATCACCTTGTTTGATGAAGGAAATAAACATCAATAGATTAATTGCCATAAGTAAAAATAATAAAAAAATACCAAGTATCATATAAAAATTCATAATCATACCTCCCTATTGCATCGTGCTTATATGTCAAATCTCTTTTACATTTTAACTATATACTGTAATGAACAAAATGTCAAGAACTCTTGACATCTGACTCTCAAAAAAATTCTTTTTATTCTCAGAAATGTTCAAAAAACAAAAAGTTCCCCAAATGCAATACTAGGCGAAATTTATTTCCTATTGTGTAAAATTCCATATTGCAAGGCTTTTGCCAAGGCAAAGCTTGTATCAAAAAATAGTACTTTATTGCTTAATGATACTCGAAAAATCTTTCTTTCATTTTTTAATATTTTATTTTTATATTCTTCAAAAATATGTCCTATCACATCTTACCATTGTATCAAAAACTTATCTTTTCGTTTGAATATCAAAACATTTTTCACAATTTTATTTTCCATTCACCATCTCATTCTTTGCTTCTTTATTGTAAAAAATATCAAAATATGCTAGTATAAAAAGCAATATTGTTTTTATCACAAAATTCCATAAAAAATCAGAAAAGGTGGAACTTATATGAATCAACCAACTGTTGTGGTAGGAATGTCCGGTGGTGTAGACAGCTCTGTAGCAGCATTTTTATTAAAACAACAAGGATACCATGTTATTGGCGTCACAATGCAAATTTGGCAGGAACAATCTCGCCAATGCCAAGAAGATCATGGCGGCTGTTGTGGTCTTTCCGCTGTAGACGATGCTCGTCGTGTTGCTTTCAAATTGGATATTCCTTATTATGTTATGAATTTTAGAAAAGAATTTCAAGAAAATGTTATTGATTATTTTGTTTCAGAATACCAGCAGGGTCGCACGCCCAATCCTTGCATCGCCTGCAACCGCTATGTCAAATGGGAGGCACTGCTTCACCGCAGTAAAGAAATTGGGGCTGACTTCATTGCCACAGGGCATTATGCTCGCATAGAAAAGCATCCAAAAACAGGTCGCTATGCTATCAAAACATCTGTTACAGCCAAAAAAGACCAAACATACGCTCTTTATAATCTGACGCAACAGCAGCTTCAGTCCACTCTTATGCCCATTGGAGCATATCACAAAGAGGAAATTCGAAAAATTGCAGAAGAAATAGATATTCGTATTTCAAAAAAAGCTGACAGCCAAGAAATTTGCTTTGTGCCGGATAATGATTACAGCCACTTTATAGAAAATGAAACAGGGAAAAAATATCCTGCCGGTGATTTTGTAGATTTGGACGGAAACATATTAGCAAAGCATAAAGGCATCATCCATTATACCGTCGGTCAAAGAAAAGGGCTTGGCGTCGCTTTTGGAAAACCTATGTATGTCTATGCTCTTGATGTCAAAAACAATCAAGTAATACTTTGCGAAAATGACGCCTTGTTTCATAAAACCCTTTTTGCAGGAAATCTCAATTTTATGTCTTTGGAAAAAATAGAGGGAGAAATGCGTTTGGAAGCAAAAATACGCTATAGTCACAAAAAAGCTTGGTGTACTGTTCGTATGAAAAATAAAAATGAAATAGAATGTATCTTTGACCAACCTCAACGTGCCATTACTCCAGGGCAGGCTGTTGTGTTATATGATGGAGAGTATGTAGCCGGAGGAGGTACTATATTAGGTTCAAAAAAGTAAAAAAGGGAGTGTTATTTTATGAAGTTTTATGCTGATTATCACATGCATACAAATTTTTCTTCTGATAGCGATGCAAATATAGAAGATATGATTGAAACAGCAATTTCTTTGGGATTAAAAGAAATTGCCATTACAGACCATTTGGATTATCAATACCCTGACCCGGAGTTTCCTTTTTTATTAGATTATGACGCTTATAGCCAAAAAATAGCACAAATGCAAGAAAAATATTCTAAAAAAATCATCATTCGCAAAGGAATAGAATTTGGTTTGCAAGCCCATGTAAAAAAAGAAACAGACGCTTTTTATCAAAATGGTACATTTGATTTTGTGATTGGTTCTACTCATTGTGTAAAGGGATTGGAGTTATACGGTAATAGCTTTTACCAAGGTAAAACGCAACATGATGCTTATCTGGAATATTTTGAAGATTTATATAACAATGTTAAAATTTATAACTCCTTTGATGTTTATGGGCATATCGACTATGTCAATCGTTATGGCGATTATAATAATAGAAATTTAAATTATACAGAATTTCAAGAAAGCATTGATGAAATATTAAAACTTCTAATACAAAAAGGCAAAGGCATTGAAATTAACACTTCAGGTATCAAATATGGCTTAGGCTATGTCCACCCTAAAATCGAAATTCTAAAACGCTATAAACAATTAGGTGGAGAAATCATCACAGTAGGTTCTGACGCCCATGCTCCGAACCGTATTGCATCAAATTTTAAAGAAGCCTATGAACTACTTCATTCTGTTGGTTTTCAAGCCATCACTGTATTTGAAAAACAACAGCCTCGCTTTATCGATATTTGAAAAAAATAATCAAAACTACTAGTAAACTAAATCAGGACCACTGGCTTAGCCAGTGGTTTGTTCTGCCCCTAGAAGGGGCTTTTACCGGCAGCACTTGCAAACGCTCTGAAAGTTGCCCAAGCACTCTACTTTCTCAACAGCTCCCCCTTGGCGGTCTTTTTATTTATTTACTTTTTCACTCATAAACATCAATGTACTCACTCAGACTGATTTGATCTGGCGTCCAATCTTCTTTTAGCTGATAATTGATATATTCCCCTATCTTCTTTGTGTTCTTCCCAACTGCATCTACATAGTACCGTGCCAAAATCTTCTGTTACCATATTTATATTTCCTATTTGCATGTGGGTCGAATATAATCAGTAAACTTTTCCTTTCAGATATCCTACTATTTCAAATACGCTATATTGGGGCGGTATACGTATCAGCATATGTATATGATCTACGCCGCTGTAATCTCTATTCCTTTTCTATCGCATAAATCTCTAAGTATCTTCCCTATTTCCACTTTGAGTTTTCCATATATCGCTTGTCGTCTGAACTTTGGCGCAAAGACAATATGATATTTACATTCCTAGCTTGTAGGTGCTAAACGATTCATATAAAAACCTCCTATGCTTTGTTGTGTCTTGGCGGACTCAATTCTATTATAGCATAGGAGGTTTTGCCTGAAGCTCTTTGATTCCCTCAGCATAGCCGGGGATTTTTATTGACTGACCAATAAAAAATAATCTGCTAAAAGTGGATTATTCTATTTAAAATCACTTATCATAATAAATTTTAAATCATTCTTGTATAAATTCATTAATTTCTGTAATATAATTATCCTCTACTTTGAACCAAAAAAGTCTTGACCGTCCAAAATCATTCTGTCCTGCCGCTTCTGCAAAGAACTGTGTTTCTACCAACTCTATTTTTCCATTATTCACACAAGTTATATTTGCATCTTTCTTCAAAGGAAATGTTAATTGCTGTCCATACGCTGTTATAAAAAATCCTTCTTCTGTAGCGCCTCTTGTATCTGGATTGAATTGTTTTCTATTAATGGTTAAAAGCATTCTGCCATAATCGTCTATTGTACCATTGATTGTACCAAGATAGGTTTTTGTACCGTCTGCGTCCAATTCGGGAAATTGTTGCTGTATTGCCCAGTTATACATTACCCTTCCTTTGCTGTTTTCTTGTCCTGTATACATACGAAAGCTTTCTGTATTTGTTTTATTGCCTGAAAAACGCATCATATAATTTGCATAAAAAGGTTGTTGATATTCTTTATAAAGCTGTTTGTAATCTTCACTTCCACTGTCTTTTGCTTTTTTAATGTATTCTATGGTATCAGGATTTCTAGGATAATTTCTTAATACTTCCTGCAATGTAAAATCAATGGTAAAATTATCATCATTTGTTGTCACATTATGAATATTAATATTAAGCATTTCTATAATATAATAGCTGGAATGTCCCTCCATAAACACTGCTTCCAAATGATCCAAAAACAAAGGCAGTACCTCTCTATCAATGTTTTCTGCTCCTGTAATTGTTACAACAGGAGGATATATCATATATCCTACTTCTTCTGCAAAAGAAGATGTTATATCTTCCAGTGACAGCTGTTTTGATACAGGAGTAAAATCATTCCAGTCATATATATTTGTTAAAACGCTGTTTTCTACTACAAAATCTTCTCCTTTTTTTGTCATAGTCACATATTCTGCCTGATGATACTCTTTTCCTTCTTCATTTCTTAATGTATAAAATATAGTATCGTTGCCTTGCAATTCAAAGCTGACAACATCTAATTTGTCATGTAGCTGTACATTTTTTGCTATTTCTGTATGTAATAAAAGAAAGGTATTTTCATTGGCTCGCCTTACTTGTTCTGTAACATATGTTTTTTTCATTCTATCAGACATCATCTGCATTCTCTGACCATCTTCTCCATAGGCTTCCGCCCAAGTTTTTAATACTTGCTGCTGTCTTATATCTTCTTGTTGTTGAGCAAAAACCGTCACAGTACTCATTATAAAAATAATTGTTATACAAAAC
>DVLQ01000124.1 GCA_018715395.1 Candidatus Coprocola pullicola
ATTTGAAAATGTTCAGCATATTCTTTCCAAAAAAGCAGGAGCACAACGAGAAAATACAAAAACAGAGCATATTTTAAAAGGGATTTTGTACTGTGGAGATTGTAAAAGCCCTATGACATTTCGTAAAAACAGAAAGGGACAATATATATTGATTTGTTCTCAATATGCTCGATATGGCGTATGTAAAAGACATCAAGTATATGAAAAGCAGTGCAATGAAATGATAGAAAATGCTCTAAAGCAAATGATAAAAAAATTGGATTGGGAATCCATTTTGCAAACTATAAACATACAAACAAAACAAGAAACAAAACAGCAAAAAAAATTGTGGAAATTGAAATACTTACAAACAAAATTATATGAAGATAAAATAAAAGGTATATTATTGGAAGAAGAATTTGTGGAGATGCTGGAAGGAATCAGACGGCAAAAAAAGATGTTGTCGCAAGAGAATACTTCTCTAACAGAGCAGAAAAAGGATATGAATTATTTTTTGAAAAAAAAACTATTTTTGATACAATTAATTGAAAAAGTAGAATTTTTTGAAACAGAACAAGAAATCAAAATGTGCGTTTGTTGGAAATTTTCTGCGCCATAAATACAGTACACCAGATGGAGAATTGGGAGCGTCACTCAGATATTTGAGTCAAAAATTTACAATGGTAACGCCCGAAGCAAAAGCCACACTCAATGATATTGCAACAGAAGAGTGTGGCTGTGTATGTTGTCAGCAAAAGGGCAGATTTAAGTAAACAGATAGTTTGAAATTGTCTTTTTGTTTTTGCCATCTTCCTCCTGATTGCCTTTGATAAATAATAGAAGAAAAAATTTGTTTTAACAGTTCATTTTTTCCTTTGGCATTTGGCATTTGATTGTATAAAGCTAAAATGTTTTTTGAGGGAGAAGGCGTTTTTTGTTCGAAAACAGAACAAAAAAGACGTATTTGGCTTTGGCAATGGGCAATTTGCTTTTCTATTTCCAAAAGACGTTGCTGAAACATTTCGGGAGAATAGACGCCTTGTTCTAAAAGGGTATATATTGTATTTTTTTGCTGTAATAATTGAGAGAGTTTTTGTTTTTGGAAAGTAAGCAAAGATGTATTTTCTGCAAAGGAAGGAGAAAATTTTTCCCAAGGCAGAAAAGTGTTTGAAAAACAATATTCTACCACATCTAATATCCTTTTTTCTAATATAGATAAACAACATCCAACCGTAGCACAGCCGGAAGTGGGACATACAAGTAAATCTTGCTGTGTTTGATAAGGACGACGAACCATATGCTTTTGGCAAACACCACAAATGACAATACCAGCGAGAGGATTTTTTATAGTGTGACTTTTTGCAATGGGAGCATTATGATGACTTTTCATACGATTTTGCACTTGTTGAAATACCTCTTGGGAAATAATCGGCTTGTGCAGTCCTTTTACAAGAGTACAGGAAGTGTTTTGATAACTGCGGGAAGATAGAATATTTCCATTTTCTAATTTTTTGATGCTGGGGCGATATTGCCATCGTATTTTTCCAACATAAACAGGATTTTTTAAAATATCTCTTACAGAAGAGGCGCTCCATTTCTTACCGGTTTTAGAAAGGATACCCATAGAATTTAATCTGTTTGCAATCAGTGTCGTTCCGGCTTGTAAAATTTTTCCCGTTTCATCTGCATAACCATATAAATACCAATGATAAATTGCTTTTACAATATCAGCCTCTTGAGCAACGGGAGAAAGGAAAAATCCTTTTTCTTTTGCAATCCGTATTTTTTCATAACCATAAGGAGGAACACTTCCTACAAATTTTCCTTCTTTGACAGACGCCAAACGCCCTTGCTGCAGTCTTCTATTGATTGTTTGATATTCCCTTCTGCTCATAAAAAGGCTAAACTCAAAGTATTCTTGGTCATAGATATTATTGGTATCATATGTTTTTTGAGGCGTTATGATTTTTGTACCGCTATACTGAAAAGTACGGGCAATGACGCCTTGGTCAATGGTATCTCCTCGAGCCAGTCTTTCAATTTCCATTACCAAAACGCCTTGCCAAATTCCTTTTTCTACTTCAGAAAGAAGTTGTTTTACAACAGGTCTGGCGGAAATGGTTTCTCCTGATGTGATTTCTTCATATATGGCAGAAATGGGAATATTTTTGTTTTTGGCAAATTCCAGCAGTATGGCTTTGTGCCGAGCCAATGTTTCTGCCTGTCCTTTTGCCTCTGCCTCTGCATCAGCACGAGATTTTCTTAAATAAATACAATAAGCCATTTGTCATACTCCTTTTTATTTTAGCATATGCCAGAAGTATCTGATAAAGAAGGGGAAATAAATTTGAAAAAAGAATATGAAATAGGCAATACAAAAATAACACTGGAATATGAAGAACAAACAAAACAAGAAACAGAAAAAAAATTGCAGGAGTTGATGAAAACAGTATGGCATTTTTTACAACATAGCGACAACACTGTTGAAAGAACAAAAAAGAAGTAGTATACTGAAGCGAAATAAGGAGATTTTTTTAGTAAAGAGCATAAAAGTGTGAATATAACAGCCAAAACAAAAATTTTTAAAATTGAACATAAAAATCAAAATATTGTAATGATATTTGAAAATACAAAAGAAAAAGAATACCCGAACAAAAGCCGGCTTGAAGATGACAGTCACAGAAAAAGTATTTCTGATTTGTTTATCAAATATATCATAAAATTCCCTAGATTTATCTATGGGGTTTACGCAAGTAATGGAAGATGAACAGAGCGCATACTTGTATTAAGTGCAAAATAGAGGTATCATACAAGATATGAATACAACACTGCACCGTATGGCACACAAAAACAGTATAATTGGACACTGTGTAAGGCTGGATAATCCATTTTGTATTAGTCAAGCAGTGGTGCAAGAAGCCACAATCCCCTGCTTTTGGGCATGGGTAGTGTCAATTGACAGTCAAATGGTTTTCAAAGAGTAATAAACACAAACAATCATTGCATTTTCAAAAGTAGTTTGACGATATCAGCTCCTTCCTTTTTGGAAAAAAATAATAGAATCAATTTTTATGATGTTTTAAAAAAGGATTCTGTTAAATTAACATAAAAATAAAAGTACAGAAAAGACTTTTAAAAATACAATCATAAAAAAGAGTATGCAAATAAAAGCTAACACCTGATTTAGTGCAAAACCAAATCTTTTAAAACAAGCTCTGATAAAAGCAGGAAACTTCTTTTTACAAAAGTTTAAATGAACAATAGGAAGTTTAATGGAATGTCCGAACTTTTTAGAATGACACTTAAAATGAATATAATAGTCGTATTTGTGCCATAAATAGAGTATTTCAGATAGCCTTTGTCAGAAGTCTTTATTTTATTAGAGTTTCAAGTAAACTGATGATAACATTTGCAACAGATATATTTTTGATATCCATAATTACCTTTTCCATAAACAATAAAGCTAATGAGAAAAACAATGAGAATAAGAAATAGCAAAATCTTTAAAAGTAATTTTTATATTTATCCATAGAAACAGCGTTTTAGTCCATTTTATTGTACTTTCAATCGGGAGCTGTTGTCTATGTGATTTTAATGTAACAGAATTTAAAAGAGAACAAGGAGGATTTTTTTTGAACATACTACATACATCGGACTGGCATTTTGGAAAACAGTTAGATGGCAACAGCCGTATAGAAGAACAAAAAGAATTTGTAGAAGAGTTATATGATATTTGTGAAAAAGAAAATATAGATTTGATTCTTTTGGCAGGAGATGTGTTTGATAATGGAAATCCTTCTGCTCAGGCAGAAGAATTGTTTTATAAAGCCGCAAAAAAACTTTGTAAAAATGGTACGCGTCCTTTGATTGCCATTGCAGGCAACCATGACAGTGCAGAAAGATTGACTGCTGCAGATACATTGGCTTATGAGCATGGACTGATTCTTTTGGGAACGCCCAAAAGTCAAGCCGTTTGCGGAAAATATGAAGGATATGAAATTGTAAACAGTGGCGCAGGTTTTTTGGAAATGGTCATAAAAGGAGAACATATTGTGGTATTGACAATGGCATATCCCAGTGAAAAAAGACTCAATGAACTAGTCAGCGAAGACATAGCGGAAGAAAAAAGACAAAAAGGATATTCTCAAAGAGTAGGCGAGATTTTTCATAGACTGGAAAAAGAAGTTTTTAGAGAGGATACCATCAACATTGCCATGGGGCATTTTTACACCATGGGAGGCGAAGAATCCGGTTCGGAACGCCCTATACAACTGGGAGGAGCATTTTCTGTCAATGGAGAAGATTTGCCTAAAACAGCGCAGTATGTTGCATTGGGACATCTTCATAAACCTCAAATAGTGCCCCACACCAACCATAAGTGCTATTATTGCGGTTCTCCCATTGCATACAGCAAAAATGAGGCAGGACAGCAAAAACAAGTCAATGTTGTTGCATTAAAAGCTTCTGGACAAGCAGTGGTAAAAAAGGTTGCTTTGACGGAGTATAAGCCTATAGAAATTTGGAAGGCGGAAAATATAGAACAAGCCCTCTCTCTTTGTCAACAGCATCAAAAAGAAAATAGCTGGGTTTATCTGGAAATCAAAACAGATAGAATCATAGAACAACAGGAAATCAAAACAATGAAAACCACCAAAAAAGATATTATAGAAATTATTCCCATTTTTCCAAAAAAAGAAAGTACATTTCTGGTGGAAGAAGCGGGAGAAAATAGAAGTATCAAAGACCAATTTATTGCTTTTTTTCAAGAAACAACAGAAAATGCACAGCCAACAGAAGAAGTGATTTCTCTATTTTTAGAATTGTTGCAGGAGGAAGATACATGAAACCTTTAACATTACGTGTAGCGGGTTTAAATAGCTTTGTAGAAGAACAAGTGATAGATTTTGAAACATTAACCAGTCGGGGACTTTTTGGCATTTTCGGACCTACAGGAAGTGGAAAATCAACCATACTAGATGCTATGACGTTAGCGTTATATGATAAAATACCCAGACAAACCAATGAATATATCAATCAAGACGTCAGCAAAATGCATATTAGCTTTACATTTTCCGTTTATTCTCAAAAAGGAGAAACCATATATGTAGTGGAAAGGAGTTATAAAAAGAAAGAAAACAGCGCGCCCATAAAGGATGCCCGTTTGTATGAAAAAGAAAGCAAAATTGTATTGGCGGATAAATTAAGAGAAGTCAATGAAACCATAGAAGCATTGATTGGAATGAATTATAAAGATTTTAGCTGTTCTGTGGTACTGCCTCAAGGAAAATTCAGTCAGTTTTTGACATTAAAAGGAACAGATAGAGCAAAAATGCTTGAAAATATATTTCATTTGGAGAAATTTGGAAAAGATTTGGAAGAAAAATTAAAACAAAGAAGAGATAAAAGCAACGCTCTTTTGCAGGAAAAAAGAGCGCAGTTGGGAGTCTATGCCACTATCACAGAAGAAGAATTGGAACAAAAAACAAATAAATTGAAAAAACAAACAGACACATTACGTATTTTGCAAGAAAAAGTGAAGCAGGCAGAAAAGAAATTTCAACAGGATAATACCCTATTTGAATATTTACAGCAATGGAATCAAAATGAAACAAAAAGAGAAGAGCTGTATGAAAAAAAGGTTATCTATGAAACCCTGCAGCAACAATTACAACAGTCACAAAAGGCAGAAATGGTATCACAATATATCACTCAATTTGAAAAAAGCAAAGTTTTGTTTCAACAAAAAAAGCAGCAATCTGATATACTGAATATAGAAGTTAAAAAGGCAGAAGAAAAAACAGCAATATATGAAAAAAAATATCCTTATTTTGAAAAAGAAAATATTTTAGTAGAATTGGCAAAAAAAGAGCAAACATTAAAACAGGCAAAAGTATGGCAAGAAGAAGTAGTATTATGGGAAAAAGAAGCGAACCGTTTGCAAAAAGATATTTTTTTGGTGTCACAAGCTATAAAAGAGATTGAAGAAGAAATCAAACAATACCAAAAAACAAAAGAGGAATTGGAAAATCAATACCTAGAACAAAAAAAATTGTTACAACAAAAGAAAATTTCACCACAACAAAGAGAACAGATTCAAAAGGGAGCAGAGCTGGAAAAAGAAATATTACAACAACAAAAAGATAAAATAATACTTTTTGAAAAAAAACAAAAACAATTGCAATTACAAAAACAGTCAAAAGAAGCATTGACAAATATTTTGCAAAAAGAACAGCAAATAAAACAAACCAAAAAAGAAATAGAACAAAATAAAGAAAATTTGCCCAAAGAACCATCCCCCTCCCTTTTGCTTTTTATGCAACAGGAGCTGACAAAGGCAGAAGCAGAAGCGGAAAATGTAAAAAAACAATATGAACAGATACAAGAGATGACCGAAAAAATAGAAATACAAAAACAAAAATTTTCTGAAATCAATAGATTATTGCAAACCCAAAGACAGCATTTACAGCAATCTAAAATAGAATTGGAGGAAAAAAACAAACAGTTGGAGGCATGGGAAAAAAACAATATGGCGACAGTATTGGCGGCATTTTTACAGGAAGGGTGCCCTTGTCCTGTTTGCGGCAGTACAAATCATCCTAAAAAAGCTGTTAGTCATATGACAGAAGAATTTTCTCAAAAATTACAACAACAGATACAGCAGCAAAAACAATTGTGTGACGAGTGGGAACAGAGGGTGCATCACAACCATATGCAATGTTCTATACTTGAAAAAGAGATAGAAGCGTCAGTGCAAAAAAAACAGGAATGTATCAAACAATTAAATGGTATTACACTCGAACAGGCACAGCAAAAAACTGCAACAGCGCAGCAAAATCTTCAAAAAGAAAGTGAAAAACAATTTCAGCACAAACAACAAAAAGAGGTATTAGAAAAGCAATTCAGTGACATTACAGAACAATTTTCTTTGTTACTGCAAAAAAAAGCAGTGGAACAGACCAACATTGAAAATAGTACAAATCAAATAACATTATTTTTGAAGGAAGAAAACCAACTGGAAAAAGCAGAAAAGGAAAACATAGAAGTATTGCAACAAATGAAAAAAGTTGTTTTACTACAATCGGAAGAAACATTTTTGCAAAAATATAATGCTATCATAGTATTGGAAAAAGAAAAAACGCAACTGGAACAACAACTGGAACAAAAAGAAAAACAACTCAATCAAATAGTAAAAAATATTACTTTACTACAGCAACAGCAACAGGAAAAAGAAATGCAAAAAATTAGTTTTAATGCTCAAAAACAAGAAAAGATGCAAAATATTCAAAAACAAAAACAAGATATAGTATCTGTTGCAGAAGATTATATTTTGGAGGAGTATTTAGAAGATATACAGCAGTATCAAAAGGCAGCCACAGAAGCGGAAGAGATCAAAAGACAACAAAAAGAAGCATTAAAAGAAACAAAAAATCAAAATGAAATTTATATGCAAAATCAAAAGGATTTATATTTAGCATTGGAACAATATCATTTTCAAACAATAGAACATGCTAAAAATGCACTTTTGACACAACAGCAAAAGGAAACAAAACAAAGCCAAATCAAAAAATATGAAGAAGTTTGGCAAAGAGTACATACAAAAAGAGAAGAATTAAAAGAAAAAATACAAAATACAACCATAACACAAGAACAATTGCAACAACAAAAACAAATACTGGAAAATATGCAAAATCAAAAAGAAACTTTGCTGCAACAAAATGCAGTATTGTCATCAGAAGTGGAACAAATACAAAAAAATATGCAAAAAGCAGAAAAATATAAAAAAGAATTACAAAATCTAGAAAAAGAGGCAAATGTAATAGAAAGTCTTTCAAAAGTGTTAAAAGGCAGAAATTTTATGAAATATTTGGCAAATAGGCAGTTGCAATATATTACAGAAGAAGCTTCCAAAAGACTGGGGCAGATTACCAATCACAGATATGAATTATTAGCAGATGGTGTGGAATTTCAAATCAAAGACAATGCCAGTGGAGGCAGCGTCAGAGCTACTGAAACCCTTTCTGGAGGAGAAGTGTTTTTGACCTCTTTTGCATTGGCTTTAGCGCTTTCTTCTAAAATACAAATGAAAAATACGGCGCCTCTTGAGTTTTTCTTTTTAGATGAAGGATTTGGCACATTGGACAGCAATTTAATTGATGTGGTAATGTCTTCTTTAGAAAGATTGTATGAACAACGGCTGCATGTGGGATTGATTAGCCATGTAGAAGAATTAAAAGAGAGAATTGCTATGCGATTAATTGTAACTGCGGCAAAACCCAAAATAGAAGGAAGTAAAGTGACATTAGAAAGTATTTAACTGATAGGTTGCACAGCCGGAAGAATTTGCCCATTTAGAAATGATGGGAACCATTGTACAGCAACTAACAAGAGGCTTGACAAAGGATCAAATTATAGAAGCCGGTTTGGATGCTTATTATGTAAATCATGGTTTAGGCGTATATCCTTCTGCAGCTTCCGGCGTACCTTTTTCAGCATTGGCTCTGCAATCAAAGGGTGACCCTATTACTGATTTATATGAGGATATGGCGGCGGAACAAAAAGCCAGAAGCACATATGAATACTTAATTGACTTAACGGAAGATCCGGCTGTATTAGCCCCTTTACGCTTTTTAAGAGAAAGAGAGATTGTACATTTCCAAAGATTCGGCGAAGCTCTTGACATTGCAAGAGATCATTTAAATCAACAAAAAGTATTTGAAATGGGTAATACAAATAATATAAAATGGAGATAAAAATGGTTATAGCTGATAAAGAGAGATAAGAGAATATCAATTTTTGTAATATTATATTTTTTTAGTAATCAATGATTATAACAAAATGATATTAAGATGCATTTTTATATCTAGATTTTACAAAAAGACAGTAATGCAAGTGTAAAAATAGAAACAATTTAGTATTTTATTATGTAATTTATGTTTAGTATTAGGCAAGGCAATATTGTTTATAAAGAAAA
The DNA here is from genome assembly GCA_018715395.1 of Candidatus Coprocola pullicola. GTDB lineage: Bacteria > Bacillota > Clostridia > Lachnospirales > Anaerotignaceae > Coprocola > Coprocola pullicola. Next base: position 8,951 of record DVLQ01000124.1, read on the forward strand.
AATCATTTCTATTATGATTTATGTTCATAAAGTTATATAAATCAAATGTTTTATCATTATAATATTTTTGATTGTGCTAAAAGGGCAAAAATATTGTTTATTTTGCCCTTTTATTGATTGCATAACCAAAAAATAAGAAATAGAGCAGGTATTTAGATATAAAAAAGTAATAGATTTTGTCAGAAAAAATATTATGAAGTTTTTTATCCAAATGTCATTGATTATGGTGTAATATTTGATTTTTGGACAGAACGTTTCTCGGCGCCGGAAACATTTTTTAATATAGATTTTCTCTACAGATTATTGTATTTATCATAAATTGTTTTTTATAAAGGATTTTCTCTTTTTAGATTTTTTGTTTCTTAAAATTAATAAAAAAAATAATAAATGATAATATTGCATAATAGATATTTTACTATATAATTAAATATAAAACAGGGGTTTGTTCACTTAATATGAAAATAAAAATACAGAAAAAAATTTTAAAAATATAATTCCAAAAAAAGAGCAAATAAAAGCAAACACCTAAAAAATTTTTTAAAATAAAAACTAGTGTTTTCCTTGTTGCTGAGAGTATGTAACACCTGCAACGGAAGCAGGCGGTTGTTTGGACAAATAAGAATGGCTATGGATAAAATGATAATAAAATAAAAAATTAGAAACAATATCCAAAGTGAACTGCACCCCATTTGTTAGACAGTATGATATACTGAATAACAAGTGGGGTGATTTTTATGCCAAAAGGAGTACCAAATAAACGATATACACCAGAATTCAAGCAACTGGTGGTAGAAACGATGC
>DVLQ01000125.1 GCA_018715395.1 Candidatus Coprocola pullicola
AAAATAATATTGTATATTTATGCACTATTATTTTTCAATGGCATCACAAATTAATTCTCCCATTTCTTTTGTTCCTACCTGTTTCATTCCTTCACTGATAATATCAACAGTCCTATAACCTTGTTCCAAAACAGATGTTACTGCTTTTTCAATAGCTTGCGCTTCCTTTTGCAGTTTAAAAGAGTATTTCAACATCATAGCTGTAGAAAGAATTGCCGCTATAGGATTTGCAATATTTTTTCCTGCAATATCCGGCGCAGAACCATGAATGGGTTCATACATTCCCGCTCCTGTTTCGCCCAAGCTGGCTGAAGGCAATAAACCAATAGAACCGGTAATCATACTTGCTTCATCAGAAAGAATGTCCCCAAATATATTTGACGTTACAATCACATCAAATTGTTTTGGATTTCTTATCAACTGCATTGCGGCATTATCTACATACATATGGTTTAATTCTACTTGGGGATATTGCTTTGCCACTTCTGTTATGACTTTTCTCCAAAAACGGGAGCTTTCCAATACATTTGCTTTATCTACACTGGTTACTTTTTTATTGCGCTGCATGGCTACTTCAAAAGCATTTTTGGCAATTCTCTTAATTTCCATTTCACCATAGGCTTCTACATCATAGGCTTCTTTGCCATACTTTCCTTCTCTATAGCCTCTTTCGCCAAAATAAATACCGCCTGTCAATTCTCTTACAATCAGAATATCCAATCCGTCCCCCGTGATTTCCGGTTTTAAAGGACAAGCGTCTGCTAATGCTTTGTGAATTGTTGCTGGACGAAGATTTGCATACAGCCCTAATCCTTCTCTCAGTCCCAGCAACGCTTTTTCCGGTCTTTGTTCGCCAGGCACAGTATCCCATTTTGGTCCTCCTACTGCTCCCAATAATACAGAATCCGCTTTTTTGCAAACTTCCAATGTTTCCTCTGGCAAGCATTTTCCTATAGCGTCAATAGCACAGCCTCCAGCCAATACTTTTTGAAATGAAAATGTATGTTGAAATTGTTCTCCAATTTTATTTAATACTGCCATAGCCTGCTCTGTTACTTCTGGACCAATACCATCGCCGGATACTACAGCAATTTGAAATTCTGACATAATTTTTCTCCTTCCTGATAGAAGTATTTTCATTCTTTTGAAAATGATATTATTTTAATAGCATTTGACATTTTTTTGCTATTGATTATAATCATAAAATATATCTTTTTTTTCAATTGAAAATAAAACAATTTATTATAATTGAAAATATTCTTTTAACTTCATCATGGTAAATTCTTTAAACATTACTTCCAACAAAAAATTTCATAATAAATTCTATTTTTGACAAGCATATTACTTGAAATATATTCTCATTTTCTAATTCAAATTGTACTAAAATATCACCTGTTAAAATAATCAATTCTTTTTCTTTTCATACAGCATTTACTGCGCCATACATTCTTTTTACAATCAATATTGCTTTTTTTGTTGTAATGGATAATTCATATGTGCCATAATATTGCTTTGCTGTGAAAAAGAATTTCAAACAATATCATAAAAAACATTATCTCATAAATTGAATGTATAATGTGTTATTGTATTTAATAAAATCAAATAATATTTATTTTTTTGTGATACATTGTTTTATTGCTTCAATTTCTTTTTGGTATATTCTACAAGACCATCTGCAGCCATAATTTTTTTGATAAATTCCGGAAAAGCCTGTGCTTGATAGGTTTTATTTTTTGTTATATTTGTAATGACGCCTGTATCAAAATTTACTTCTACTTCATTACCATCCTCAATATCGTTTGCTGCCTCTTCACATTCTAATATAGGCATACCGATATTGATAGCATTGCGATAAAAAATTCTTGCAAATGTACTGGCAATGACACAAGAAACTCCGGCACATTTAATTGCAAGAGGCGCATGCTCTCTAGAAGAACCACAGCCAAAATTTTTTGTGGCAACAATGATATCTCCCTTATGCATTTTTTTTACAAAATCTGGGTCAATATCAATCATACAATATTTTGCTAATTCTTCTCCGCTAGATACATTTAAATAACGTGCCGGTATAATCACATCTGTATCTACATTATCACCATATTTGAATACTCTACCTTTTGCTTCCATTTTTTAACCCTCCATATTTTCCGGATTTGCAATTTTTCCTGCAATAGCAGATGCCGCCGCAACAGCAGGACTTGCAAGATACACTTCGCTTTCTACATGTCCCATACGTCCTACAAAATTTCTATTTGTTGTAGAAACACATCTTTCTCCGGCCGCCATAATGCCCATGTGTCCGCCAAGGCATGGACCGCAGGTTGGCGTGGAAAAAATGGCTCCCGCATTGATAAAGTCTTCTACATAGCCTGCTTTGACACAGTCTAAATAAATTTTTTGTGTTGCCGGAATGATGATCGTTCTGACACCTTTTGCTACTTTTTTTCCTCTTAAAATATCCGCCGCAATTTTCATATCGGAAAATCTTCCATTTGTACAAGAACCAATGACTACTTGATCAATTTTAATATCCTCCACTTCATCTATTGTTTTTGTATTTTCAGGAAGATGAGGGAAAGAAACAGTTGGACGCAGTGTAGACAAATCAATGGTATATTCCTGTTCGTATTGTGCATCTTCGTCTGCTTCATAAACGGTATATGGTTTTATAGAATGCTCTTTTGTATAAGCAATGGTTAAATCATCTACAGGAAAAATACCATTTTTTGCGCCTGCTTCTATAGCCATATTTGCAATAGTAAATCTATCATCCATAGAAAGCTCTTTAACACCTTCTCCTGTAAATTCCATTGATTGATACAATGCACCGTCTACACCAATCAAACCAATGATATGAAGTATCACATCTTTTCCGCTTACATATTTAGAAGGCTTTCCTACTAAATGAAATTTAATAGCTGAAGGCACTTTAAACCAACATTCTCCCGTTGCCATACCAATAGCCATATCTGTACTTCCAATTCCTGTAGAAAAAGCGCCCAATGCGCCATACGTACATGTGTGGCTGTCTGCGCCAATGACAACATCTCCCGGCACAACAATTCCTTTTTCCGGCAAAAGCGCATGCTCAATACCCACTTCTCCTACATCAAAAAAGTTTTTGATTTTTGTATCATATGCAAACTGACGACAACTTTTACATTGTTCTGCAGCTTTAATATCTTTATTGGGCGTAAAATGGTCTAACACTACCACTACTTTTTCTCTGTCAAACACCTCTGTTGCTCCTGTTTTTTTAAATTCAGGTATTGCAACGGCTGTTGTAATATCATTTCCCATAACAATATCTAATTTTGCTTGAATAAGCTGTCCTGCTTTGACAGATTCCATACCGGCATGAGCAGCCAGTATTTTTTGGGTCATTGTCATTCCCATTTTTGATTCCTCCTTAGTAAACATGATTTTAAAAATATTTTTGTTCTCAAATCTTTTAACATCATTATGGGAAGCTTTCTCTTCCCTCAAAGTGTAAACAAACTACATTTTTTTGCAAATGTAATATGGTGCAAAGATTTGACAAACGAAGGGGTTCCTAAATGCAATACATAGTAGAAATTTCCTTTCCACAATGAAAACAGCGTATTTAAAGGTATTGATGCCATGAAACCAACTTGTTTATACTTCAAAGACTTATATAAAATGAGGCTTTGACGAAAAATTTTCGACTTTGTCAACGTCCTCTGGGAAACTTTCGTTTTCTTTTTATGCTGTATTTATCATTTTTCTGCAGTTAACATTTTATTGATTGTACTCACTACAGCACGTAATGAAGATTTTCCTACACTGCTTGAAGTACCTGCGCCAAAATATTTTTTGCCGTCTTTTCCTTTTGCTTCAATATAAGAAATTGCTCTTGCTTTTGTACCATATTCCAAGGAATGTCCACGATAGTCCAATATATCAATAGGAATACCAACAATATCCTCTACAGCGTGGCAAAAAGCAGACACTACTCCGTTTCCTTCACCTTCTATATAACATTTTTTACCTTCATATTCAATTTCCGCAGCAATGGATACAACATCCCAATCTTCATTTACAGTTTCTGTTTTATAATAATTCAACTGCAAAGGCGTTCTAATATCCACATATTCTTTTTGGAACACATCATAAATTTGCTCTGGAGTTAATTCAGACTGCATTTCATCAGATACTCCTGTTATGATGTCGCCGGCATCTCTTTGGAATGCTTTTGGAAGATATAATCCATAATTTTGTTCTAATATAAATGTAACGCCGCCTTTACCGGATTGACTGTTGATTCTGATAATAGGGTCATAATTTCTGCCAACATCTTTTGGGTCAAGAGGCAAATAAGGCACTTCCCAATGATCTGGATGATTTTTCATAGCTGCCATGCCTTTTCTGATAGCATCTTGGTGAGAACCGGAAAATGCTGTAAATACCAAATCTCCCGCATAAGGATGACGAGGAGGAACTTTCATTTGAGTAGAATCCTCATAAATTTCAATAATATTATTCATATGGCTAAAATCTAATTCTGGGTCAACGCCTTGTGTAAACATATTCATGCCAATGGTTATGATATCGGCGTTTCCTGTTCTTTCTCCATTACCAAAGAGCGTTCCCTCTATTCTGTCAGCGCCGGCCATCAAACCCAATTCTGACGCCGCTACGGCACATCCTCTGTCATTATGTGTATGTACACTTAATATGACATTTTCTCTGTTTTTCAAATTACGACTCATATATTCAATTTGGTCTGCATAGACGTTTGGCGAAGTCATCTCTACAGTAGAAGGAAGATTGATAATCACTTTCTTTTCTGGCGTTGGCTGCCATACATCAATCACTGCATTACAAATATCCGCTGCAAAATCCATTTCTGTACCTGTAAAACTTTCTGGAGAATATTCAAATGTAAAGTTTGTTTCAGGGTATTGAGCTGCAATTTCATTCATCAACTTTGCGCCAAACACGGCTAAATCAATGGTCTTTTCTTTTGAATTTGCAAATACCACTTCTCTTTGCAATGTAGAAGTAGAATTATAAAGATGTACAATAGCATTTTTTGCACCTGTCAATGCAGAAAATGTTTTTTCAATAATTTTTGCTCTGGATTGTGTCAATACTTGTATTGTCACATCATCCGGAATCAAATTTTGGTCAATCAATGCCCTTGTAAATTCATATTCTGTTTCGGAAGCCGCAGGAAAGCCAATTTCTATTGTTTTAAATCCCATGTCTACTAAAAATTGAAAAAATTGTAATTTTTGATTTAATCCCATAGGTGTAATCAACGCTTGATTGCCATCACGCAAATCTACACTACACCAAATAGGCGCTTTTGTAATTTTTTTATCAGGCCATGTTCTGTCTTTTAATGTAATGGTTGGGTAAACTTGATATCTGTTATAGTTTTTCATATTATACGCTCCTTTGATATTTTATTTTTTAAAACAAAAAAACCTTTCATCTTCTACAAAAAGAAGATGAAAGGCAAATCCTTCCACGGTACCACTTCAATTTATCCCAAAAGGGATACACTCATACAGATACTGGTAAAAAACCTAATATCCTGTTCCTGTAACGGTGAACCTCCGTTATCGCCTATGAAAATCATTCAGCGAACCACTCCGAGGCCAGTTCAGCTTTCTTCTGCTAATTGTCTTGCACCACCCGACAACTCTCTGTATCGTTTCAAAAACCTACTACTCCTCATCACTGTGTTTTAAACATATTATATTTGATAGCAATAAATCTAACACAAATTAATTTATCTGTCAATATTTTTTTGAAAATTAATTTTTTTCTTATTTACAATTTTTAAATAACCTCCTGCACAACAATACATCACAACAGCATTACAAGTATAATATTGCCATTGATTTTGTTGCCATTGTGCAACCACTCCCCTTAGCAGTATTTCAAGAAGTAATCGTCCATTTTCTATTCCTTTTTTTGAAACAGCAGAAACGAGTGTATCAAATGACCCCGTCCAAAAAAACACATTGTTTTGCTTTAAAAATTCTATGTCATCAAACATATTTTCTTTTAGCAGTATAGCGTCTTTTGGCATATTTTCCACAGTTGCATCGATATAAATCATTGTATGCATTTTTTATCATTCCTTTTTACAAAAACAATTTTTTTGTTTTACCAATTCTATGGCTTCCTTTCCTGTCATATGCTCAATATCTATTTTAACCATACAAACTTGTTGAAAAAATTTTTCTATTTCTGCTAAACGACCTTGCTCATTATGAGGAGAATATTTTTCAGCTAATTTTTCAAGAGCCTGTCTTTTTTCTTGTTCATTTGATAAAATATACGCTTTTCCAAAAACAATCACACTCCTAAAATAAGTAGTATATTCTTCTTGCATAACAGTATCTTTATCAATCACACAAAAAGAAACTTTATTATTTTGTTTTATACTATCTAATTTATAGCCTGTTGTAGCACAATGAAAATAAATTTTAGAATCAGAGTAGACATAACTAAGAGGAACTGCATAAGGATACTGATTTTCTCCACACAAAGCCAATACCCCTGACGTCCCACGATTTAATACAGCAATGGTTTCTTCTTTTGACAATAATTGTTTTACTCTTCGCATTTTTCTAAACATAAAAATGGCTCCTCCTTTTTATAAAATATATTATGATAGTATCATGTTATCATTTTACATACAATAAATAAAAAACTGCTTTTTCCCATTTATTGTCTTTTTATGACAAACTTGTTATAATAAGCTATTAGTACAACCATAATGTTATAAGGAGGTTTTATTTTTATGAAAATTACAGAAATTATAAATATGCAAAGACCAATTCTTTCTTTTGAAATATTCCCGCCTAAACCGGGAGCGGATTTTGAGCCTGTTTTAAAAGCGGCAGAAGCCATTGCAAAACTTCAGCCTGATTTTATTAGCGTAACATATGGCGCCGGGGGAGGTACTAGCGCCAATACTGTAAAAATTGCATCTTTTATACAACAATTAGGCGTCACGGCATTGGCTCATTTAACCTGTGCTTCCTCTACAAAGGGTGAGGTAGAAACAGTATTGCACCAAATCAAACAAAACGGTATTGAAAATGTATTGGCACTGCGGGGCGATATTCCTGAAGGCAGTGATTTTCCTCAGCCAAATCAATATCGTTATGCCAGCGAATTGGTAGAACATATCAAAAAAAGCAGCGACCTTTGTGTTGGAGGCGCTTGTTATCCCGAAAGCCATACAGAATCTAATAACTGGACAGAAGACATATTAAATCTTAAGAAAAAAACAGATATGGGCTGTGATTTTTTGACAACACAAATGTTTTTTGACAACAATATATTATACAATTATTTATATCATATTCGTGAAGCAGGTATTACAACGCCTGTATTTGCCGGTATCATGCCTGTTACAAATGGAAAACAAATTACAAGAATTTGTCAGCTTTCAGGCACCATATTGCCTCAAAGATTTCGGGCTATTGTGGATAAATTTGGAAATAAACCAGAGGCGATGCAACAAGCAGGCATTGCATATGCTACAGACCAAATTATTGATTTGATTGCAAATGGCGTAAAAGGGATTCATGTTTATTCTATGAATAAACCAGAAGTTGCTGAAAAAATTGCAGAAAATCTTTCTGAAATTATAGGAACAAAGCAGAGGTAAGCATATGGATTTAAAAGACATTTCTCAAAAAGAAGTACTGCGTTATTTAGGCTATGGCAACCATTGTGCCGATGAAGCAATCACAAAACTCATTTCAGAATGTATTGTAGAAATTTTAAACCATTGTCATAGCAATCATGTATACAAACGATTTCATTGTGTTGTAGAAAAAAATAAAATTATGTTTGAAAATGTTGTAATAGAAAGCAAAAACCTTTCCAAAAACTTATCAGAATGTGAAGAAATTATACTTTTTGCTGCTACATTAGGCACACAGCCTGATATACTGCTTAAAAAATATAGTTATTTGGATATGAGCAAGGCTGTTGTCATGCAAGCTGCCGCCGCTGCAATAATAGAAGAATATTGTGACCAATGTCAAAAACAAATTGAAAAAGAATTAGAAAAAGAACATTTATATTTGCGCCCTCGTTTTAGTCCCGGCTATGGAGATTTTCATCTAAAACATCAAAAAGATATGATTTTATTATTAGATTGTCCCAGAAAAATCGGTTTGACATTAACAGATAGTTTGTTATTAACTCCTTCTAAATCTGTAACGGCTGTTATGGGAATTTCTAAAAAAAATAAACATTGTCATATAAAGGGTTGCGAATCTTGTGATAAAATAAACTGTGCCTTCAGAAGGGATTGATAAAATTTGAGTATATTAGAACTATTCGGAAAACGTATGATATTTTTTGATGGCGGTACCGGTACGCTTTTGCAAGAAAAGGGATTACAAGCAGGAGAACTTCCGGAACTTTGGAATATTGAAAACAAACAAGCATTGATAGAAATTCATAAAAATTATTTTGAAGCAGGCAGTGACATTGTTCTTACAAATACATTTGGTGCAAACCGTATCAAGCTTCATGATGTAAATTATACCATAGAAGAAATTGTTACTGCTGCTGTTAAAAATGCTAAAATTGCTGCAAAAGAAGCTCTTTCCGAAAAAAAAGGCTATGTTGCATTAGACATTGGACCAACCGGAAAACTACTGCAACCTTTAGGCGATTTATCTTTTGAAGACGCTTATGAAGCTTTTCGAGAAATGGCTGTTGCAGGAGAAAAAGCCGGAGCCGATTTAGTTGTTATCGAAACCATGAGCGATATTTATGAAGCCAAAGCCGCTATATTAGCCGCAAAAGAAAATACAAATCTACCAGTATTTGTTACCATTGTATTTGATGAAAAAGGAAAACTTTTAACAGGAAGCGATGTTACTTCTGCTGTTGCTATATTAGAAGGCTTGGGTGTAGACGCCTTAGGCATGAACTGTGGTCTTGGTCCTCACCAAATGCTTTCTTTGGCAGAGGAGGTTTTAGAAAACTGCTCTATTCCTGTAATTATAAAGCCTAATGCGGGTTTGCCAAGAAATGAAAACGGAAAAACAGTATTTGATGTATCGCCTGAAGAATTTGCATCAGAAATGGAAAAAATTGTTGATAAAGGAGTATGGATAATCGGAGGCTGTTGTGGTACCACACCTGCCCATATCCAAGCATTATACCAACGTTGTAAAAATAAAACACCTCTTCCTATTATACCAAAAAATAAAACAGTTACAGCCTCCTATACTCATGCTGTTGAAATCGGAAAAGACCCTATTATTATAGGAGAACGTATCAATCCTACAGGAAAATCTCGTTTTAAACAGGCATTAAGAGAAAAAGATTTGGATTATATTTTAAGAGAAGGCTTTTCACAACAGGAAAAGGGAGCGCATGTATTGGACGTCAATGTTGGATTGCCTGATATTGATGAAACAGAAATGCTTGTTTGCGTTATGAAAGAATTGCAAAGTGTCATTGACCTTCCTTTACAAATAGATACCTCTAACACCATTGCCATGGAAAAAGCGTTGCGTCTTTATAACGGAAAAGCCATGATAAATTCTGTTAATGGCAAAAAAGAATCTATGGAAGCTATTTTTCCCCTTGTCAAAAAATATGGAGGCGTAGTAGTAGGTCTAACATTAGATGAAAACGGAATCCCTCCTACTGCCGAAGGACGGCTTTTGGTAGCTGAAAAAATTGTAAACACAGCTGAAAGCTATGGTATTTTAAGAAAAGATATTGTAATAGATGTTTTGGCTATGACAATCAGCTCTGACCAGCAATCAGCTCTAGAAACATTAAAGGCATTAAAACTAGTAAAAGAAAAACTGCATGTAAAAACAAGTTTAGGCGTATCTAATATTTCTTTTGGATTACCTCAAAGGGAAACCGTCACAGCCAGCTTTTACACTATGGCAATGCAAAACGGTCTTGACGCCGGTATTATCAATCCTAATGCAGATAGTATGATGCGTGCTTATTATGCATACAGAGCATTAGCAGGATTAGACAATAATTGCATGGATTATATACAACACTATAGCGGACAAACCACAACCACTGTTTCTACTCCTTCTTCCACTATTTCTCTCAGTACAGCTATCGAAAAGGGATTAAAAGAAAGAGCAAAAGAAGCAGCAGAAGAAAAACTGCAAAACACAGAACCTCTTGCACTGATTAATCAAGAATTGATTCCTGCACTAGACCATGTGGGAAAAGGATTTGAAAAAGGAACCATATTTTTACCTCAGCTTTTAATGAGTGCGGAAGCGGCAAAATCTGCTTTTGAAGCAATCAAAGTTCATATGGATAAAAGTGGAAATGTGCAAACAAAAAAAGATAAAATCATACTTGCCACTGTAAAAGGAGATATACATGACATTGGTAAAAATATTGTAAAAGTACTTTTAGAAAATTATAGTTATGATGTGGTAGATTTGGGCAAAGATGTTTCTGCTGAAAAAATTGTAGAAACAGCGCTTTCTCAAAATATTAAACTGGTGGGTTTAAGCGCCTTGATGACCACAACAGTAACCAGCATGGAAGAAACTATTCAACAACTGAGAAAACAAAAACCGGATTGTAAAATTGTAGTTGGAGGAGCCGTACTCACACAAGAATATGCAGATATGATTGGAGCTGACCATTACGCAAAAGATGCTATGGCAACTGTATACTATGCACAGGAAGTATTAGGATAACATATATTTAGTCCCTATGTTATAATAGGGACTTTATTATGTCCAAAAAATTTACTCGGGTCTTTTCCAGTTTTATTCATCAAGAAATTTTTATTTCTTCCATAAGCTTTGCCTTCTCCAAATCTTTGAAATACCGGCTTGCCTTAGCAGAAATAAATTCTATCTGCGGATTTTATTTGGGACATACTTCCTCTCCTTAACCATTCTATCAATAAAAAGCACTTTTTTGATAACTTTGTGTTTCTATGTTATAATATAAACTTCATTATATCCAAAAAATTCATTCCACCTTTTTTTGTTTTATTTATCAAAAAATTTCTATTTCTTTCATAAGCTTTGCCTTTCCCTAATCCTTGAAATGCTGGCTTTTCCTTGGCAGAAATAAATTCTATCTGCGGATTTTATTTGGGACACATTTTCCTCTCCTAACCCTTTCATTAATAAAAAGCACTTTTTAATATTCTATAGTCCCTATGTTATAGTAAGGACTTCATTGTGTCAAAAAAATCCATTCTATTTTCTTTTCCAATTTCATTAATCAAGAAATTTCTATTTCTTCATACAAGTTTTTCCTTCGTGGGAATAAATTCCGTCTGCGCATTCTATTCGGAAAACTCTTCATTCTCCTAACCTTCTATCAATAAAGGGACTTTTTTCATTTTATTATATTTTTTATAAAAAGTTTTCTATTGCTTTTTTCAATGCTGTATCAAAAAATAAAAAATCATGATTACCTTCCCATGACTCATATGTCACATCAAAGGAAAGTTCTTTTAATTTTTCATAAAAAATAGTATTCTCTTTGTAAAAACTATCTTCTGTACCACAAGCCATATAAATCTGCGGTTTTTGTTTTTTCTCTTCACATTTTTTTGCCAATTCCAATAACTCGTGTTCTGGTTTCCAATGCAAATCTTCTCCCAGTATTGCCTGAAAATCTACATAAAGCTGTTTTCCATATCGCTCTATAAATTCTTTTTGAATTCCATACTTCTTTTGTTCTTCCAATGCTTTTTTTAAAAATAAACAGGCAGAAGAAAATGCTGCACATTTTCCATATAGTTCCGGTTTTGAAAATGCCGCTTTCAATGCTCCATATCCTCCCATAGAAACACCTGCAATAGCTGTATCCTCTCTTTTAGCAGAAATAGAAAACAGATTTTTACAAATTTCAGGCAATTCTTCTGTAATATAAGTAAAATAACAAAAACCATATTTCATATCTGTATAAAAACTTCTTGCTACTTCCGGCATAATAAATATGGTATTTCCATTTTTGGCATAAAAAGGCAACATAGAATGATTTACCCATTTTTCATGATTCCCTCCAATACCATGCAACAAATAAACTACTTTATATTTTTGAGGTAAAAGTACATGAGGCGTTATAATAGATATTCCTGTTTCCATTTGTAATATATTTGAAAATACGGTTCCTCTTAAAATCATATAATATCCCTCTTTCTATTGTTTCATGTGAAACATAGCTCTTTTTATATGTTATACACAAGTTATCCACAGCATCATTAATTTTATTCTATTTACAAAATCCTTAATATTTCAACATTTTTATAACTTTTATTTTATATTTTTATTTTTTATACATAAGATTTCAACAGGTTATCCACAGATATTTTTTGGTTCTCACATCATTAATGTGATAGACATTTTTTAATGATTTTAATCAAAAAATGAAAAAAATATTGCTGTAGAAATAACCATTTACAACAATATTTTATCTCTTTTATATTTTATTATTTTTCTCTTCTGTTAAATTATCTTGTTTCATTGCAGAAGTAATGCCTTCTTTTTCTACAGCATTTTCCATTGCTTTTTGTACAACTATTTGAATTTCTTGTTCAACAGGTATTTTTTCTTCTATCTTTTGCTGTTGTGTTTGATTAAATTGTTTCTGTTGTGTTTTTTGAGCAATCTGTTCTATAATATTCTCCACCGAATCAGAAATGGCATTGATACTGTCTTGTTCTTCTTTATTAGAACTATCTTGTGATAATTTTTCTATTTCAGTAATAATTTTAAACTTTTCTGTTTGAAAAGGCTCGGGTTCCGGTCTATGATATTTTTTTATTCTGCTTTCGTCTGCTTTTTTTTCAGTCAAAAGCAATATTTGTTCTTCTAACCGACGGACTTTTTCTGCAGTATCATCTTGGTGTATTGTCTCTTTTTCCATTTGTATTACCGTTTCTTTTACCAATTCTTTTACAGTTTCCTTGATATTTTCTATTTCTACTTGATTTTTTATGACAACCGTATTTTCAGAAATTTGTTGTGCAATTTCTTCTTCTGCCATAATAGATGCGCTTTCATCTGTTGTAACATCTCCTATCATTCCTATTTTTTCTTCTTTTTTATTTTCTTGCTCAAACAATGGTTTATCTTTCCGTTTAAATAATTTTTTCGGTTTTACTTTTACTACCTTTTCAGCCTTTTGTTTATGAGCAGTTTCTTGTGCCAATTTTACTGCTTGTATTTCTTCTGTAGAAAGGACATAAGTGCTGACACCCATTTCAATGGGCTTTGCATATGTAAAAGAACCCGTTCTACTATGAATACCATTTAATACAATGCCATTATCTTTTGCATCTAACAATGCCAATGCAAAACAAAGATTTCCACCCATCTCATCAAAAGGATTGTAACGAATCAGTCCTATCTTTTGTATATTTTCAGAAGCAGTCGCATCTATATCTGTCACCATATCCAATAATTTATCATATTTTTTTTCTATTGCTTTTACTGTTTCAAAATAAGTATTTATTTTCATTTCTAAATTATGGTCAGGTCTACGGCTTGTTCCCATAAAAATATCATATCTTTTTCTTTCTCTGCCTATTTTTAAAAATAATATGATACATAACACAAAAAGTACTATAACAGCGATTACCAAACCGCCTAATATAAAAGGTAAATAAAACTGTATGATAGTATTTACTATTTCCACACACCACACCTCATTATCTTTCTATTCCCTTAAACATACCTAATATTCTGTCTAAATCATCATTGGAATAGTATTCGATTTCAATTTTTCCTTTATTTTTTTGACTGCTTACTTTTACCTTTGTCGCAAAAAGACTTTTCAAATCATTTTCAATAGATCGATATGCTGTTGTGTCAAACTGTACTTTCTTTTCCTCTTTTTTTTCTTCTTTCTTTTCTTCTTGTAATTTTTTTACAATATTTTCTACTGTTCTAACACTCAAGCCTTCTTCAATAATTTTTTCAGCCAATTCAAATTGTATTTCTCCATCTGTAATAGGTAGTAATGTCCTGGCATGACCGCCTGATAATTTATTTTCTCTTACAAAATTAATCACACGATTATCTAAATTTAACAAACGCATAGAATTTGTTACTGCCGATCGGCTTTTTCCTACTTTTCTTGCAATTTCCTCTTGGCTTAATGAAAACTCTGTTTGCAATTTATAAAAGCTTTCTGCTTCTTCAATAGGATTTAAATCCTTTCTTTGAAGATTTTCTACTAATGCAACTTCAAAAGCTGCCGCCTTATCCAAATCCTTTATTACCGCTGGGAGTTTCGTTAAACCTGCAATTTTTGCAGCACGAAATCTTCTTTCTCCTGCAATCAATTCATAATAGTCATCTACTTTTTTAACAACAATAGGCTGTATCACACCATAATTTTTTAAAGATTCTGCTAATTCCAAAAGACTTTCTTCATCAAAATACCTTCTGGGTTGGTTTTTATTGGGTTCAATTTTATTAATGTCAATTTCCAATATGCCCTCTCCTTCCCCATCTTCTTTGGAATAGTCTCTTATTTTAGTGTTGATGAGTGCTTCCAGTCCTTTTCCTTTAGAACCAAGACCTTTCTTTACAGACGCCATTTACTTCCACTCCTTTTCTATCACTTCTTCTGCCAATAATTCATAACTCTCTGCCCCCTTTGATTTTGGGTCATATAGATGAATCGGAAGTCCATGACTTGGCGATTCGCCCAAGCGAACATTTCTTGGAATAATAGTGCGATATACATTTTCTCCCAAACTTCGTTTTACTTCTTCTACTACTTGCAATGACAAATTCGTTCTGGCATCAAACATCGTAAATACAATACCTTCTAATTCCAACTGTCTATTTAATCCCTTTTTCACAAGGTTGATAGTATGTATTAACTGTTCCAAGCCTTCTAATGCAAAGTATTCACATTGTATGGGTACCAGCACTGTATCCGACGCAGTCAAGGCATTAATTGTAATGACATTTAAAGACGGAGGGCAATCTATAATAATAAAATCATAATTCTCTTTTATTTTTTCTACTTCTTTTTTTAATATAAATTCTCTGTCTTCTTTTCCAATTAGCTCAATTTCTGCACCTGTCAAACTAATATTAGCTGGCACTACCTCTAACCCATCTACACAGGTTGGCAGTTTAACATCAGATAAAGAGCATTCTCCCAACATAACATTATAAATAGTCATTTCAATTTCATCTTTTTCTAATCCAAGTCCGCTTGTAGTGTTTCCCTGCTGGTCTGCATCAATAGCCAATACCTTTTTTCCCATTGCTGCCAAACAAGCAGATAAATTGATGGCTGTAGTTGTTTTTCCTACTCCGCCTTTTTGATTTGTAATGGCTATAATTCTTACTTTACCCATATATATTGCCACTCCTAACTAAATATATAAAACTCTCATTATTTTTCATAAAAAAAGAGGCTTTTTGCCTTTCTTTATTTTTATTATACATACAAAAGAAAAGAATTGCAATAATGTTTCATGTGAAACAATAAAAATAACACAAAAATATTATTGTTTCACATGAAACATATATTATCCGTTTCACGTGGAACAATCAAAACCACTCGTAAACTAGTGATTTAAACAACCTCTAGAATGGTTATTACATGCTTATTCCCTAAAAGCAAATATTGAAAGGCTCCACATTACAACTACAGGCATCCACTAAAAGTCGTTTCTATTTTGCCTTATTCTCCTCTGCTACCCATAAACGGGTCTGTGTACTCTTTTTATGATATTTAATCTACTACATTATCTTATTCCAACTATTTTTTTAGATATTCTTTTATCGCCTTTTTATTTCGTACTACTGTATCTACAAAAATATCCTTTCCTCCAAAAATTTCTTCTCCCATATCTATATTTCAAATTAGCATGCCTATCAAATCTACTCTTAATCCTATCAACTGTGCTACACTCAGATATGGTGGTATACTGATTAGTATAATGGATATGGTCTGGACATGCTTGTACTTCACCGTTCTCAACCTTTTTTTCTTCCCACAATTTTATACTGATTTGTACTATATCTTTTCTTCATTCTTTGTATATCACTTTCCTTCTATATTTTTGATGTAAATACTATATGATATTGTAATCTATATTTGGAATGTGTAGTACTTTTTATTTCATTTTTCATTTAAAAAATCTTCTAATTTGTTTTGGTAATACGGTTGCCAAACCTTCATTCTAAAATTATAATTTGGATATTTTATA
>DVLQ01000126.1 GCA_018715395.1 Candidatus Coprocola pullicola
CCCCGGGTTGGGCTTCCGTATGGCTGCCATGATCCTGGCAGAGGTGGGCGATTTCTCTCGGTTTGACTCCCCGGACAAGCTATTGGCTTATGCCGAAATGTCGCCATCCACTTACCAGTCCGGACGACTCAAAAACTGTTACCCGCACATGGAAAAGCGCGGCTCCAGACACCTGCGCTATGCCCTTTACAACGCAACAAAGTATGTCTGTCACTGGGATTCCACCTTTGCCGCATATCTTGCGAAGAAACGGGCTGAGGGCAAGCATTACAATGTCGCTGTTTCTCCTGCTGTCAAAAAGCTGGTGCGACTGATATTTGCCATGGAAAAATCCGGAGCGCCGTACCATTTGGCCACTTGACTTCTTTGTGGTAGCTAACTTGGGCCTCTCTGGGTCTTTATTTTGCTATACCCTTTTTTGTACCATCTTTTTCGCCACTACCATCCTTTTGGGGATTGACTTTTAATAGTTAATCTTTCAGAATGGTGGTGTAGCAACTTCATTCTACCAGAGTTCTGCAAACCATGTCTCTTTTTAGCTACTTTTCTTTTTGCGAAAAATATTATACCTTATCTTTTTGTGTCTTTAGATGTAAAAATACTCCCCCGGTTATACCGGGAGAGTAAAATGGCTTCAGCAAAGACAAAAAGCACAAGCTGCTAATTTAATGGGTGCCTTTGACTTATTAGAGCGATTTATATTTTTTTAAGGTTTGTTCGGCAACTTTTTGTATTTCAAAATCTCTTTTCATGCATTCAATGGCATTTTTTTGACAAGCACTAAAATATTCTTTATTCGCGAATATTTCTTTCACTGCCTTTGATAGCTCCGACTTTGAAAAATGAACACCGATACCGCAGTGATTATCTTCGCAGTAAGTGCCGAAAGATGTTTCATAAGTGACAACGCACGGAAGCCCATAAGACAATGCTTCTATTATGCTCATCGGCTGGCCTTCATTTCGAGAAGTTTGAATAAATATGGAAGCCTCTTGCAGCTTCTTTTCTTTTTCTTCACCATATACGGGGCCATTCGCTTTGATAATATCTTGACACTTTAAGTTTGTTATCAATTCGTTTATTGCTTTAAAGTCGGAATCTTCCTCTGTGGGACCGTAAAGCTCAAGCGTAACATTATTTTGACGGCACCAGTCTTTCATTTCCGCAAAGGCTTCAATCATCAAGTCCAAACCTTTGGTGATGATATCATAACGACCGATATAAATAAATTGAAAGGTTGTGCAATTCCGTTCAAAACGACGTTGTTTAAATTCAATGGAATTCGGTATAATGATAGTCTGCCGGCATTTAATATGTGAGGCGTTTTTCTCTTGTTCGTTTAAATACTGAACCGCCGTTGCTTTTTTGATATACCGGTTAAATATCAGCATGTTGGCAATGATGTGCTTCCACTTTTTTTTGCGTTGCTCCACTTCGACCAAACAGCCGTGGGGGATAATGACATAAGGTAATTTGTTCTTCAGACACTCGTTGTATAGTTTATAATATTCGAGTTTGTAAACCTCTTCGAAAACTACAATATCCGGTTTGTCAAAAGGCTGAGGAAGTGAGCTGATAGTCGGATAATCGGTGTCGCTAAATACAGTTTGTGCAATATCGCTTTCCAGTTCAACCCCAATATTATAGAGAGCTACTTGCGTGTATTTTTGCAGATACAAAATTTCATTTTTTAAAGCGCTCACGACGCCGTTTCCTTTTTTTGACAGAGGCTTTGCTATAAATAAAATTTTCATCAATGTTTTCTTCCTTTATTTAGTTTTGCAAGAGCAATCTCTTTAAAATACTGAAATTCTTCCGTGTTTTTCAGGAATAAAATAAATATAACGTTCGGTATAATTGCAGATAGAACCGTAGCAATAAGCAACATAATTATATTTGGGAAACCAGCAGTCAAAGAGATGAAACGGTAAGGTAAAATAGTAGTAAGTACCCCTATAAAAGTGATCAAGGCGTATTTAAAATACAGTTTGTAATACTGCATTTTCTTCTGCCCGAATAATCTTTGGAAAACAAAGTGCGGCAAACTGTAAAATACCACAATAAGTGAGCTTAAAAATGTGCCGATAAACACGCCTAAAATTCCTAAAAATTGTACTAAAATCAAAGAGGCAATAACATTAATAACGGACTCAATAATCGGGATAAACCGATCCTCATAGAATATGCCGGCAGCATCTTTGAAGGTGCCTATTGATGAGCGCATACCCAACATATAGAAATTGACTACCAATACAATTAACACATTATTAGAAAGCAAAAATTCCTCACCAAGCCAAAAAGTGATAAACGGTGTCATCATACAGTATAAAGCCGCAGCGGAAAATCCATATATCCAAAAATTCAGAAACACTATTTTTTTATAAACGGTATAATTGGCTTCTCTGGATTCGGTAGCAATTAAGTTGCCCACACTGGCAGTGAGAGCAGAAAAAATTTGGCAATACAAAACATATAATGAATTTATAATCAGATAATAGTTGGAATACAGCCCGACAAGACCAACGCCTAAAAAAGCAGATATAATGAGATTATCCGTTCCAAGCACTAAATACCCTCCGACTTTGTGATAAATCAGGCCTTTCACTTTCGTAAAGATATTTTGCTTTTCTTCCTTTTTCATTTTTTCGGCAGGGCCTTTTAGATACCGGTATTTTTTATCAACAATAACGGACAAAATAATGTTTTCTAACAGTCTGAATATAATTTTGACAATCAAAAACAAAATATAATTTTGGGTTACTACAAGTATTGCGATTTGCAGAATGATCATAACAGTATAGCAGATTAAATGCGTAATGTTAATAATTCTGTTTTTTTGGTCTGCTTGGATAATAGAACGCTTGTAAGAATAAAAATAAGAAAAAGATGCATCTAAAATAAATAAGATATAAATAAAATATATTCCGCCAAAGTTTTTAAAAGTAATCTCGGTTTTCACAAAAAATTTGATAAAGGGCATAATCAAAAGCCCAACGCCAATCACTAAAATACCGATTAAATTATAACATTTGCGGTAATAGCCTAAAAGGGATTTAATCTGAGCATAGTTATTTTCTGCCAGAGGCTTGTAAAGGTTAGAAACAATAGCCGGTCCTATCCCAAGTTCCACAATAGCCAGCATGGAAATAATGTTATTAAACAGTCCGTTGATTCCCAGGTATTCTTCACCCAAAGTTTTGACAAAAATCGTTTGAATGGCAAAGCCGAGAAACATAATAAACGCATTGGATACGAGTGCGGCGATTGAATTTTTAACGGAATTTTCAGTTCTCATTTTCCACGTCCTTTGAAGGCCCTATTCATAACCACTATCAGCTTTAAAAACGCTTTGCTGATTAACAGGTCATCTGCAATCTGCTTAAAACTTTTTGTATCTTTGGTAATCATGTAATAGCGGTAGTAATTACCGATTTTTCGTTTGATGTCAAAAGGATAATAGGTCGATTCATTTCTGATATAAAGCAAAAATCCAATTGGATTTTTATCATACAAGGTACTGCCGCATTTTGTAAGGCCGTCCTCTAAATAATTTCCAAGCACTACATTATGATGAAACCATCTCATCTTATAACCGTCAAATGCAATTTTATCCCATACAACACATTCTGTTATAAATTTTTCTCCGTCAATTTCGGGAAATTTATAATTCTTGAAAAGCTCCGTATAATAAACCTCAGCTTTATCTCCAGATAAATAATTTTTACTGCGTTCCATATTAGTGCAATCTACAAAATTATTGGTTTCAGGAAAAGTTGCTCTAGAATCATTAGTATAACTCCTCATACCCGAAACGCCTGCAAAACCGCTTTTACCTCTTATAGAGTTTGCGTAATATTTGATTTTCTCAATCGCGTCATCACTGAGATAGTCGTCCGAATCAACGATGAAAAACATTTCGCCGGAAGCCAAATCCAAGCCTTTATTCACTGCCTTTTGTTTCCCGTTGTTTTCCACTTTTACATAGGTGATTTTGAAGCCGTTGTCCTTTGAAATCCAGTCCTTGAACAGCTCTTCTGTATGATCAGAGCTACCGTCATCGATGACCACCCATTCAAAATCTTTATCCGTTTGCCTTTTCAAAGATTCATACAAATGATCTAAGATATATGCGCGGTTATAAGTGGCAGTGCAAACGGTGCAGAACGGTTTTTGGTGTTCTTTGGACGGAGTAAAGTGCAGAGATTTTATGAGCTTGTCAAAATTTTCGGCTGCATTCATATTCTCAAAAAATTCTTTTCTCTCAGCGCTTTTTCGTCTTAATTCATTCAAATATTCGCAGTCTGTTACAGCGGTTTTCAGTGCGTTTAAAATTGAGATTTCATCGCCCTCAATCAGCATACCATATTTGCCATCTGCCAATAGTTCTTTAGGTCCGTCGGTAGCTGTACTGATTATAGGCAAACCTAATACAATAGCTTCAGCAACTGCAAGGCTAAAACCTTCAATAACAGAAGTCGATATAAACAGATCCGCTTGTTTTAAATAGTTATAAGGATTTTCTTGAAATCCAAGAAGCTTAACTGAGTCTTCTAAATGATTTTTGGCAATAAAGGTTTCCAGATTTTCTCGCTCAGTACCTTCACCCAAGATCCAAAGTTCTGCGTTATTGCAGGTTTGTTTTAGATTAGAAAAGGCAGACAATAGTTTATCATAACCCTTAACTTTTTCCAATCTTCCAACAGAAACAATCAAAAATTTATTTTTCTCTTTTGTGATATCACACTTGACTTCTGATAAATCTAAAATATCCTTCACATTAATTGGATTATAAATAGTTAATGTTTTTTGATGAAGATTTGTTATTTGGTTGAAGGTCCGTGTTAAATTATCAGAAACACAAATGATTTTGTCAAACCTGTTATAACCCTTTACAAAAGACTTATACCCGAAAAACATTTGAAAGTTGTTTTCGGTTACAAAAATATTGGTATGTATCCACGCAAGTTTGAAGGCATTACTGCTGGAACCACTCATAATTTTTGTCGAAAGCAGTTCGTGAAAGGCGATTTCTACATCATACTTTTCGGTAACAGTTAATTGATAGAGCAGTTTGGCAGGCAAAAATTTAACGCAACGGTAAAAAATCCTCATACGCCATTTTGTAGGCTTTTTCACAATATAGGAATAGTCAATTTCGTCATTTAAGTCATTCCGATATTTTCCGGTGTTATATACTGCTTTGACAGACAGTTTATATTTTGTAAGATCCAGCTTGTTGGTTAAATCAATTAGCGCTTTTTCTGTGCCGCCGGTTTCTAAACTGTCAACCATAAACAACACGCTTTTTTTGTTATCTTGGTTCGCGGAGCACCCCAGCAAATAATTGATGTTTGAAATTGAGGCCCAAAACACCGGCACCAAAAAAACAGAGCAGAAATACAGAATGTTTGAGTCAAACAAATTGACTACAAGCAGGCTGCATACCATGGAGAAATAGGTTAATATCATTTTGAAAATAAAACGGTTTTCTTTGTCTGCGGCATTAAAAGTAAATAAATACTTCAGGGTTTTGAACAGGAAAATAACAAGGAAAATGATAAATATAAGAAATGCGGGTATGCCATGTGCGACCAAAACTTGAATATAAATATTATGAGTGTTTTCGGAAAGTTTTGGTGTTGCTTGTACGGTGGCTTCACTTAAATATCTGTTGAGATTATCGTTTATATTTTTAACGCCTACACCAAATACCGGCTTTTCCAGTACAACCATAAACGCAGCTTGCCAAAGTTCAAATCTGCCGTTTGAGAACTCAACATCATCATATTCTCTGTCAGTTGAAGGGTCAGTATTGTGTTGGTCAGTTGAAGGGGCAGTATTGTGTTGGTCGTTCTCATTTGGCTGAGGATTACCGTCATTTTCGGGAGTATCAAGAAAATTCATATCTAACGAAGCAAAAGGTTTGGCGCACAGCGGCATGATTTTTTGGACGGTAAATTGAAATGCAAATGATCCTGCAATAACCGCTAATATAGAGAACAACACAAACAATTTATTTTTCAAGATAGCCTGCCAGATACTATGTTCACTTTTTTTCTTATGTAATGCTGCTGTAAACAATACAAAACAAATGAAGGAAGCAAATATGCCGAGAGTTGTTGAGCGTGAGTTCGACAAAACACAGCAAATTGCTTCTATCACAATATTAATATATAAAAATACTCTTTCACTTTTTTTGCCGGAGTTTCGTTGGTTGATGAAAAGCAAAACAATAGTTGACCAAATGGAAACCAAAGCAAACTGCGCCAAAGAATTTGGATTTCCCTGTATCCCCCAAAGTCTGTTTTCAAATACACCGAAAATAATCTGCTGAAAACCATCTGCATAGGAATACTTAAAGTTCAGTACAAAAATCAATATTGAAAGTACCGAACATACAAATGTTGCGTAAACAACAATTCTTGCAAACTTTTTGAGCTTGCAAAGTTTTGAATCTAAATTTTCCTCGTTGAAAGACAACATCAGTATTGTTTGAATAAAAAGGTAAGCGACAGAAATGATGTTGGTTACCAAATTATGTTTGAAATTTACAATGGTGCCGATAGCGCCAATCAGTAAAAAAACAAAAAGCAAATAGTCTGCTTTTTTTAAGGAAAACTTTTTGTTGACAAAAAAATTAACCAGAAACGTGATACATCCCCATGCAATAAACCCTTTAAATATGACTGTCATAATGGGATTTGTAAATGGAATGCAATAAAAAAAGCAACCTGCTAAAAAAACAAGTTTAAAAAAATCTATATCAAGTATTGTTTTCAATATATTGTTCAGTCTCGTCAAAATGGCCACCTCATTTTACGTTATCTTTCTTCAATTTGCTTCTATGCAAAAAACTATAAAACCATATAGGAATTAAACCAAGGATAAAGGGACGTAAAATATAGTAGTAATATTTTTTCGAGACAGAAATTTCTTTAAATCCCCAGTATTTCAGCCTTGTTTCGTTCATTCTGTTTTTAAAGTTCCTTCTTTTTGTGGCATTTCTGTCATCACGCATTTTATACAGCGGCTCTTGTATGTTGTACCCAATATAACCTTTCGCATAGATTTTAAACCACAAATGGTAATCCTCAACCCTCAACAAATGCTCTGCAACGGTATATCCGCCAACCTCGTCCATCACCTTTTTTCTGATGATTACAGGTGCATGGCAAAAGGGAGAACCAAACCGAAAATCGTTGACGGTGGGGATTTCGGGGTGTTTAATCAGACCAAAATCTCCGTTTTCGTCAAAACTAATCATACTTGAACTGACTAAAGCAAATTGATCGTTCTTTAAAATTTCAATTTCCTTTTCAAATCTATCAGGCAAGGAAACATCATCGCCGTCCTGTCTTGCGATAAGTTCCCCGTCACACATTTCAAGACACTTGTTTAGCGTAAAGTTTAATCCCATGTTGGTTTCGTTTTTCAACAGGGTGAATTTGTCCGGATATTTATTTTGATATTGCTCTAATATTTGATAAGTGTTATCAACAGAACAATCGTCACAAATAATAAAATGCCAGTTTGTATAAGTCTGGCTTAATATGGAATTGATACTTTCCTCTAAGGTGTCGGCGCAATTGTAAACGCCCATAATGATACTAATTTTCGGATTCATGAATACCTTGTATGATATACACATAGCAAAAGCCAGTGAAATCATACTCTCCTTTCTTGGTTTTTGTTATGATTGAGGTAGACACTGTGGACTGTTGATATTACCTATAGCTAAGACTATTCACAGGAGTATATGGCCACAGTTTCTATCCCAATTGTTGATTGGTTGGATAAGCCGCAGAGCTTTTATTTCGCGCAAGGCTACGAGGATAGATTCTTGTGGAACACAGTTGTCGCAAATGATACAAGGAGACAGCAAACCATGTCCGAGAAAATTGTACAGCTAAATGAGGAAGTAATCAAGGGTCAAATCAAAGAATTGGTACGCGGAAGCGTAGAGGAAACCCTTAACGAGTTACTGGAGGCTAAAGCGGAGAAGTTAACTCAGGCAGCACGATACGAGCGTAATGAGCAGCGCCAGGGCTACCGGAGCGGTCACTATAGCCGCGTAATCTTACTACTACTTCTGGGGATGTCACACTCAAGGTGCCCAAACTCAAGGGGATATCCTTTGAAACTGCTATTATCGAGCGGTACCGCCGCCGGGAGAGCAGTGTGGAGGAGGCCCTCATCGAGATGTACCTGGCTGGAGTATCCGTCCGCCGAGTAGAGGACATTACGGAAACTCTTTGGGGCAGCAAGGTATCTCCCTCCACCATTAGTGAACTGAACAAGAAAGCATATGTCCACATTGAGGATTGGCGCAACCGCCCTCTGCAGGGAGGACGATATCCGTATGTCTATGTGGATGGGATCTATCTGCGCCGTAACTGGGGCGGAGAGTTTGAAAATGTAGCTATTCTGGTTGCGATTGCCGTCAATGAGGACGGGTATCGTGAGATTTTAGGTGCTGCCGAGGGCATGAAAGAGGACAAGGCCAGCTGGGTCAGCTTCTTCCAGTGGCTGCATGGCCGTGGGCTGGATGGAGTCAAACTGGTAGTTGGAGACAAGTGCCTCGGCATGCTGGAGGCGGTAGGAGAAGTGTTTCCTGATGCCAAATACCAGCGGTGTACCGTCCACTTCTACCGCAATGTATTCTCCGTGACGCCACGTTCTAAAGTGAAGCTGGTGGCAAAGATGCTCAAGGCGATCCACGCTCAAGAGAGCAAGAAGGCTGCTCGAGAGAAAGCCAAGGCTGTGGTGGAGGAACTGCGCTCCATGAAGCTGAAAGAGGCCGCCAAGAAGGTAGAGG
>DVLQ01000127.1 GCA_018715395.1 Candidatus Coprocola pullicola
AATAATTACTAATAAGGCAATCACTACTTTTTTAATATCTTTATGTAACTGAAAGTCATTGCCCTGCAAGTAAATCCCTCCTCTTTTTTTGTTTATTATAACATAATAAAAGAAATGGGTTCAACATCAATATGACACGCCTACAGCACTTTTTCTATAAATGAAAATCCATTCATAACCTAATGTTTGACCATTGCCCCTTCTTTAAAGAGGTTTGTATATACTATCTTTTTAAAAAAGGAGGAAAATTTAACATATGATTATGATATATGACTTTACACAAGTATCTTATTTTGTCATTTGTAATAATATCAAATAATATTTTATGTATTACATAATCTTTTTTTCATTCATTTTTATGTATTATTTTGTCATTTTTCTAACGGATATATTCATATAACATACTCTTAACAAAAATTCTGTTACCATACTTGTAAATTTTCATATCTTGCAACAACTTCATATATTATGCGTTATTAAAATAGCATACTATAAAAAAGGCTGAATGAAAATATATTTGACTTTTGTAATTTCTGTCTTTTTTTATTTTCTTTTATCATTTTTTATATTTTAACAAAAATATAACATAAAATCATATCTATATTTTAAAACCATATCCTTTTATATTATTTTTCACACTTAATATTCTGATTCTTTTCCAATGCAGTCGGTCACTCTATAGTTTTAATATCATAAAAATTTCTATCTACTCCCACTAAAATAAAACATTTGTTTTTGTAAAAAAACTCACTCGCCTATCAGATAGTTTTTCCTATGTAGTCATAGCCGTTTGTCGCTTATGCTTAAATGCATAACCGATTGTGTCAACTATGCCTTACCTACTGCCCTTAAACGGTTTTTCTAACTTCAGTGTCAACTGTTGTTGTAATTCATCTTTTTGATTGGTTATATATTATCTACATTTTTTTCTGCTGTATCATACGCCAAAATCCTATATTCGTACTTCAATTCACTAAATTATTCATATAACATAGTACTGCTTCTGCCTTTCAAATACTCCTTAAAACTTGATACACCCATTTAGGCGCTATCTCTACCAACCTATGTACATGAGCTGGACATACACTTCTGCTTTTCATGTATTTGGTCTTTTGCACTCACACAATTTTCTCAATATTTCCCCTATTGCTTTCCTTTTTTCGTAATAAAACACTTTTGTTCTATACTTTGGTGCAAACACAATATGATATTTACAATTCTATTTTATATTCCATAAACTATGTCTATTCGTCATACCCA
Organism: Candidatus Coprocola pullicola; assembly: GCA_018715395.1. GTDB lineage: Bacteria > Bacillota > Clostridia > Lachnospirales > Anaerotignaceae > Coprocola > Coprocola pullicola. The sequence goes on from DVLQ01000127.1 coordinate 1,261, forward strand.
TATACAGACCTCCTTTTCATTATTTTTTTGCAATTAGCAGATCGTAATTCTATTCTAGTGAAAACTTCTACCTCAAAATCAGAGGGCTTTTTTCAACTATGTATTGAACCCATGGTTTGTTTTAATATAAAATAGCCAGCATCTAAATGATACTGGCTTTCACTTCATTCAAACCTCGATGGTATGATTATCCGCTACCTCTAAAAGGATGTTTCTATTACTTTGTATTTTACTTGTCTTCTATTTACGCCTGCTTTTCTTGTTCTCTTATGTATTTTCTGTATTCAGACCAACTATACTCACATAGTAGTGGCTCAGAAATTTCTATTTTAAATTTGTGTGTTGTTTGAACAGCCTGAATGACGTTCTTTCTTTTCAAATACCCCATAAATAATGATATGTTCCTTTTGAGGGTATCTCTACCAAAAGACAGACAGGAATATGTGCCTTCTATGATTTCTATTACTTTTTGTTTACACAAATCTTTTATTATTTTTTGGATATTTTCATCCAATCCACAATAATTTATTTTCCTTCTGTACTTTGAAATGAAAACGATATAATACTTGCACACCCATTTTGTATGCGCTAAACTTTCCTTTCGTCCTTCGATCCAACAGTTGTGAAATACTGTTTTACAGTCTTTGATACCAAGAATCATCGGCTTAGTCAGTGGCTTGCTCTGCCTCTAAAAATGGCTGTTACCGGCAGCGTTTATAAACGGAAAGTTGGTCAATGCCTCTACTTCCCCAACTGCCGCCTTTGGGGGCTATTTTTGTTTGCTTTTTCACCTGTAAATGGGTCTACTTACTGAAACTGATTTGATCTGTCATACAGTCTTGCTTTAATCGATTATTCACGTATTTTTTTGTGTTTTCCTAACTGTATCAATGTAATATCCTCTATACTAAAACCTTCTAGTGCCATATGTGTATTTTAAATTTGCATGTTTATCAAAAATAATAAGACAACTTTTCAAATATTCAACTATTTCTGACACATTGCGGTATACCAATCAGCATATGTATAGGATTGGAACAACATTCTGCCGCTATCATTTTTCTTTTCTTTCACATCATGGTCTAAGTATTTTCCCTATTTCAGATTTCATTTTTCCATATAGTATCTGTCTTCTATACTTTAGCGCAAATACAATAGAATATTTGCATTTCTAACTTATAGCATATAAAAAACCTCCTATGCTTTTCTTGTGTCTTGGCGGACTCAAGATGATTATAGCATAGGAGGTTTTTGCTTGAAGCTAAAGCTCGCTGATTCCCTCGACAAAGGCGGGAGTTTTAATTGGTTTACCAATTAAAAAAACCAGTATTATTACTGGTTTTTTTCATCTATTAATAAACTTCTGTATATAATTTGTATTAATCTTGTGTATATGGCATTAATGCAACATGTCTTGCTCTTTTGATAGCTGTTGTTAAAGCTCTTTGATGTTTTGCACAGTTGCCAGTAATTCTTCTTGGAAGAATTTTGCCTCTTTCAGAAACATATCTTCTCAATTTGCTGATATCTTTGTAATCAATCACAGTTACTTTATCTGCACAAGACGCACAAACACGTTTTTTTCTGCGTCCACGTTTTTTTTGAATCATGTCTGTATCCTCCTTTTTAAAATATTAAAAAGGCAAATCATCATCTTCTATGCTTTCATCAATAGGATAAAAACCGTCTGTAGCAGTCGGTGAAGGAGTCGGAGCCGGTGCAGAAGCCGCCATTGGCTCACTCATGCCCATACCTCTATGGCTTTCAAAAGCCGCTTTGCTTTCTGCAAAGTATTGTTCTTCCACAATTACATCTGTGCTCCAGCGTTTTTGACCATTCTGGTCGTCCCAAGAACGAACTTGAAGCCTTCCGACGATACTAATCATTTGACCTTTTTTAAAATATTTTTCTGCAAATTCTCCTGCCTTGCCAAAAGCAACGCAGTTAATAAAATCTGCCTCAGGTTCTCCCTGACGCTTAAATCGTCTATTTACCGCCAAGGCATATCTGGCAACAGCCAAAGGCTCCGCCGCTTGAGAATAGCGTACCTCCGGATCTCTTGTCAGCCTGCCCATCAAAATCACTTTATTCATACGACGCCTCCCCCCTTATGCATCCTTGCGAATGATAAGATAACGAAGAACATTTTCCATAATACGGATACGGCTTTCAATTTCTGCTGGAGCAGATGCCGGCGCTTCAAAAGTTGTAAAGCTAAAGAAACCTTCATTTACTTTTTTAATTTCGTAAGCAAGTTTTCTTTTACCCCATTCGTCAACCTTTTCAATTTTTCCGCCGAATCTTTCCAATAAAGCCTGCACTTTTGAAACCTCAGCAGTTCTTGCTTCCTCGTCTAATGCTGGAGTCAATACCAATGCTAATTCGTATTTGTTCATAACTACACCTCCTTTTGGACTAGTGGCCCTTTTTTTAAAGAGCAAGGATTTTTTTAAAATCTACAGTCATAAATGATATCATAAAAAAGCTGAAAAAACAAGAACTTTTTCAAAAATTTGAAAAAATATTGTTTCATCGTACTAAAAAAATTTTTAAACAATATCCTTCAGACTTTTTTAAAATACTGTCAATAAAATCAGTTTCTTTAAAAAATAGAAAAACACCTTCTTAATTAACCCTTAAAATCCAATGCCTTAAGGGGCTTTTACGCTACCAAAACAGTACTGTTACTCTTGTATTCCCGGAATTTTTGGCAATGTCGCAAAACCTTTGTTTAATTCCTCATCAGACGGCGCATAATCCTGCATATTGCCGGATTTATAGTTCATGTAAGCCGCTAAATCATAAGCTCCATTTCCTGTTAGACCAAAAAGAATTGTCTTTTTCTCTCCTGTTTGTTTACATTTTTTTGCTTCATCAATAGCCGCTGCAATGGCATGAGCCGATTCCGGCGCGGGCAATATAGATTCTGTTTTTGCAAACAATGTAGCCGCCTCAAAAATATGATTTTGGAACAATGCCCTTGCCTCATCTAAAAAACCATCGTGGTACAATTTTGAAACAATAGGCGACATACCATGATAGCGTAATCCTCCGGCGTGGATAGAAGAAGGAATAAAACCGCTGCCCAATGTATACATTTTTGCAAGAGGGGTCACACGACCTGTGTCACAAAAATCATACGCATATTTTCCACGAGAAAGAGAAGGGCAAGCCGCAGGCTCTACTGCAATAAAATAAGGATTTTGTTTTCCTGTCAATTTATCTTTCATAAAATCTGATATCAGTCCTCCCAAATTGGAGCCGCCTCCGGCGCAGCCTATGATAATATCAGGATATTCGTCTACCTTTTCCATCTGTAATTTTGCTTCTGCTCCAATAATGGATTGATGCAATAATACTTGATTGAGTACAGAGCCAAGAGCATATCTGGTATTTGGCGTAGAAACTGCCTTTTCAACCGCTTCACTAATGGCTGTACCTAAAGAACCTGTACAGTCAGGGTCATCTGCTAATATAGCTCTGCCGGCATTTGTAGTATTACTTGGGCTTGGAATCACATTTCCCCCATAAGTTTCAATGACAGCTTTTCTGTAAGGTTTTTGTTCTGCGCTGATTTTTACCATATAAACATCAAGAGAAATGTTATAAAAAGAGCAAGCCATAGCAAGAGCTGTTCCCCACTGTCCTGCACCTGTTTCGGTAGTAAGATGGGTAATACCTTGTTGTTTGTTATAATATACTTGTGCAATAGCTGAATTTAGTTTGTGACTGCCTGAAGTATTACTGCCTTCATATTTATAGTATATTTTTGCCGGCGTATCCAATGCTTTTTCCAACGCATAGGCTCTGTGCAAAGGAGAAGGACGATACATTTTATAATAAGCCTGCACCTCTTCAGGAATATCAATGTAACGTTGTGTAGAAAATTCCTGATTACAAAGTTCTTGTGCAAAAATGGGATAAAAGTCTTCTTTTGCAGCCGGCTTCATGGTTGCCGGATTGATAAAAGGGTCATGCTGCTCAGGCATATCCGCTCTTACATTATACCATTGCTTTGGAAGTTCTTCTTCTGATAATAAAATTCTATTTGGAATCTTTTTTGCCATAGTTATCTCCCCTATTCTTTAAATAATATTGAAAAATAAAAAAGCCCCTACATACCGATATATGGTATATAGAGGGCGTAATTTCTACGTGGTGCCACCTCATTTGACTGTAATTACAGTCCGCTCAGTTACTATACAAAAATATAGCCTTCTCTGTAACGGGAGAACCCGAGTTGCATACTATTTCAATCAAGAAAGTTCTGCTCCTGCTCCCAAGTCCATTCCAACAGCAACACTGTATCAGCTTTCATCCCCCCGCTGACTTTCTGCAAGCAGTTTTTGCTGTGTACTTACTCTTGGTCATCGCTTTCATATTTGCTATTGATATTCATTTTACCCATTTTTTTGAATTTGTCAATGATAAATTTTTAAAAAAATCAAATCTATATTGTCAAAAAATTTATTAAAACGTTTTATTTTTATATTAAAATTTTAAAAATCAATTCTACTGGTCTCAAAAAAATCGTTTTTTGTAATATCATGATAGGTCTTTTTCTTTTTTCTGGTTTGTAGTATGATAAAAAAGATTAGGAGGCGTTGGCATTGGAAGAGATAAGCCATATAGAACAAAGACGCAAAAAAAGACAAAAAAGGAAAAGAAGAAAAAAAATGATTCAAATTTCTTTCTGTATTTTATTGTTTGCCATAGTTTGTATCATTTGTTTTTTATTGTATCATCATACTAAGCCAAAACCCTATGTTATTGGCTTAGACCCTGGACATGGAGGGCAAGACGTTGGCGCAGTAGGTTACATACAAGAAATAGAATTAACAGAAAAAACAGTGGACTTTTTGGAAGAGAGATTAAAAAAAGACGGTCGATTTAAAGTGATACGCTCTCGCAAAAACGGCGAAAATATGGATATTACAGAAAGAAAAAAAATTTTATTGGATAAAAATGTCGATTTGATACTTTCCATTCACGGAAACTCTGACCCTACTGGTACAGCCAGAGGCTTTGAATGTTATCCTTCGCCCCCCGGTCGTGACAACCATCAAATCAGCTATGACTTTGCAGTTTGTATTGCGCAGCAAATGGCAGAAGCAGGAAACCATTTAAGAGGCATCAATGGCATACGGTATGCCTATTATGTAACAGCAGAAAACGGAGATACTCAAAAAATTATAAAAGAAACCAGCGACATCACAATCTATGCCCAGCCTTCCTTTGCAATGGTAGAAAATGTCAATTGCCCTGCAGTTTTGGCAGAGCAGTGTTTTCTAACCAATCTGGAAGATGTAGACGCATTTGGTTCCCAAACAGGCTGTGCTATTGCAGCAGAAGCCTATTACAAAGCAATTTGTAATTATTTTCAAATGGAAGAAATATCAAAATAATACTATGTCCTCTACAAACGGACAAATGTCTTGTCAAAAATAACAAAAAAAAATAGTATTTTGTAAAAAAACATTGCGAAATCACGAAAATGCCGCTGTTTTGGAGAAAGAACAACAGAGTGGTTGACGTGATAATTTGATGTGTTATAATTTTTCAATAAAGAAATGGAGATAAAAAATGCCTTCTTCATCAGAAGGCGTTTTTTCTTTAGACAAACAATATGCTTGTGTGAAAGATTGATGATTTATGATAAAGTTTTCAACTGATTCAAATACTTTTTCACAGCTTAAAAACTATTTTTTACGGGAGGTTTATTGGAGTATGAACAGAGTTTACAATTTTTCAGCAGGTCCTTCTATGCTTCCTTTAGAAGTGTTAGAAAAAGCACAAAAAGAATTTGTTTGTTATGGTTGCAGTGGTATGTCTGTTATGGAAATGAGTCATCGTTCCAAAGATTTTGAAGAAATTTTATACCATGCAGAAAATACCCTCAGAGAATTGATGAATATACCACAAAATTACAAAATTCTTTTTTTGCAAGGCGGCGGTTCCACACAATTTGCAATGATTCCTATGAATTTGATGAACAAAAATCATAAAGCCGATTATGTCAAAACAGGACAATGGGCAACCAAAGCCGCTCAAGAAGCACAACGCTATGGCAAAGTAAACATTGTAGCGTCTTCTGAAGATACCACTTTTGATAGAATACCAGAATTAGACCCCAGTTTGTTTGACAAAGAGGCGGATTATTTTTATATCACACTAAACAATACTATTTACGGTACAAGATATACCACTTTGCCTCAAACAGGAGAAGTTCCTTTGGTAGGCGATATGTCCTCCAGTATATTATCTGAAGAAATTGATATCACAAAGTTTGGTCTGCTTTATGCAGGAGCCCAAAAAAATCTGGGTCCGGCAGGAGTCACGGTTGTCATTATCAGAGAAGATTTGATAGGAAATGCCATGGACTTTACTCCTACTATGCTTCGTTATGATATTCATGCAAAAAATCATTCTTTATACAACACACCTCCTACCTATGGCATTTATTTTATGGGACTTGTCTTTGACTGGGTAAAACAGCAAGGCGGCGTCAAAGAGCTGCAAAAAATCAATGAACAAAAATCCGGTATATTATATGACTTTTTAGACCACTCTCAATTATTCCGCGGAACTGTTGTCAAAAAAGACCGTTCTCTTATGAATATTCCTTTTGTGTTACCTACAAAAGAGTTGGACGCCAAATTCATTGCACAGGCGCAATCCCAAGGACTTGTTAATTTAAAAGGTCATAGAACAGTGGGCGGTATGAGAGCAAGCATTTATAACGCTATGCCTATAGAAGGCGTCAAGGCACTTGTGGCATTAATGGAGCAGTTTGAAAAAGAAAATAAATAAGAGGTGCAAAAATGTATAATATTAGAACATTAAATCAAATTTCTCATGTGGGATTAAAAAAACTTTCTCAATCAGAATTTACTATATCTGATACGGAAGAAAATCCAGAAGGTATTATTGTCAGAAGCTTTGATATGCATGATATGCCTTTTCCCAGTAATCTTTTGGCTATTGCCCGTGCGGGAGCAGGTACCAATAACATTCCCATTGACAGATGTACTCAAGAAGGAATTCCTGTATTTAACACGCCGGGAGCAAATGCAAATGCTGTAAAAGAACTTGTTTTGACAGGACTTTTGATTTCTTCCAGAAAAGTTTTGGAGGGTGCAAATTGGACGCAAACACTCATTGGCACTGAAAATATCGAAAAAGCCGCAGAAGTAGGAAAAAAACAGTTTACAGGCCCTGAAATTACAGGCAAAAAACTTGGCGTTATCGGATTGGGAGCCATTGGTGTTTTGGTGGCAAACGCCGCTCTTGATTTGGGTATGGCAGTAATCGGATATGACCCTTATTTGTCCATTGATTCTGCATGGCATTTATCTTCCAGCGTCAAACACGCTTCCACATTGGAAGAAGTCGTCAGTCAAAGCGACTATATCACACTACATATTCCCTTAAACGATAAAACAAAATATTTCTTTAATAAAGACTTGTTTGCTGCAACCAAAAGAGGCGCACGCTTATTAAACTTTGCTAGGGGAGAATTGGTAGACAATCAAGCATTAAAATGTGCTATTCGAGAAGGCATTATTTCAAAATATATTGTTGATTTTCCCAGTGCAGATTTGCTTGGCATTGACAAAGTAATTGTAACTCCTCATTTAGGCGCTTCTACACCGGAATCAGAGGAAAATTGTGCTATGATGGCCTCTGTAGAAATTAGAGAATATTTAAAATATGGTAATATTAAAAATTCTGTCAATTTCCCTACTTGTTATATAGATTATTCCGGAAAACCTAGAGTAACCATTTCTCACAAAAATATGGTAAATATGATTGGACAGTTAGGCGCAGTGTTTACAAAATATTGTATCAACATTGATAATATGATAAACAAAAGTAAGGGCGACTTGGCATACAACATTATTGTTTGTGACAGTTTGAATGGAAAAGAAAAAGAATTGATGGAAGATTTATCTGCCATTGAAAGTGTCATCAAAGTAAGAATATTATATTAAAAAATGAAAAGGAGATGTTTTTTTGGCAACTATAAAACCTTTTCGTGCTATTCGTCCTATAGCGGAAAAAGCACAAAAAGTAGCGGCATTGCCCTATGATGTTATGAGTAGCGACGAAGCAAGAGAAATGGCAAAAGAAAATCCTGATTCCTTTTTGCATATTGACAAAGCGGAAATCGACCTGCCTGCTTGCATTGATATATATGATGAGAGAGTGTATCAAAAAGCAAAAGAAAATATGGATAGTATGATACAAAGGGGTATTTTTATACAGGATGAAAAGCCTTTATTTTATATCTATCGTTTGACAACAAATGGAAAAAGCCAAACAGGTCTTGTCGCCTGTACTTCCATTGATGAATATTTAAATAATACCATCAAAAAACATGAACTGACAAGAGCTGACAAAGAAATAGACAGAATCCGTCATGTCGATACGCTTAATGCAAATACGGGACCTATTTTTTTGGCATATCATAAAAACGACGCTGTCAAAAAAATATTGCATTCCATCATGAAACAAAATAAACCTGTTTATGATTTTGTTTCAGAAGATTGTGTGGAACATACTGTTTGGCTGATACAAGAGCAAAAATATATTACCGAGTTAGTGACGTTATTTAAAAACATACCAAGCCTCTATATTGCAGATGGTCATCATAGAAATGCCTCCGCTGTAAAGGTTGGCTTAAAAAGAAGAAAACAAAAACAAAATTATACAGGAAAAGAAGAATTTAATTATTATCTTTCTGTATTGTTTGCTGATGATGAATTATGCATCATGGACTATAATCGTGTTGTAAAAGATTTAAACGGTATGACAGAAGAAATATTTTTAGAAAAATTAAAAGAAAAATTTTTAGTGGAAAAATATCAAAAAGAAGGTTGTGCTCGTCCTCAAAAACGTCATCAGTTTGGCATGTATCTTCATAAAAATTGGTATTTATTGACAGCCAAAAACCACATTATTCAAAAAGATGTTGTAGCAGCTCTAGACGTATCTATACTGCAAAAAGAAATATTAGAGCCATTGTTAGCTATCAAAGATCCCAGAACAGATAAACGGATTGATTTTGTAGGGGGTATTCGCGGATTGGAAGCATTGCAAAAAAAAGTAGACAGCCAACAAATGCAGGTTGCATTTTCCATGTATCCTACTTCTATGGCAGAACTTACGGCAGTGGCTGATGAAAATAAAATAATGCCTCCAAAATCTACTTGGTTTGAGCCTAAATTAAGAAGCGGACTTTTTATACATGATTTGGAAGAATAATATATTTTATTTTTGCCATACTAGATATGACAGCGAGAATCTTTTCTGTTGTTTTATAGAGGGCAGTGCAGCAGAAAAATGTAAATGCTTGCTGTAAAAGGAGTGGTTTCTTATGAAAGGCTTTACAATGGGCATTGTAACAGGAGGACTAATGACAGCCGTTGGAATTGGCTATCTGTTACAGGACCAAAAAAGTTATCATGCTATGCGAAAAAAAGGCAATAAAATGATGCGAAAAGGAAAACGTATGGCAAAAAAAGCAGAAAGCATTGTAGAAGATGCAGTAGATGACCTTTTAGAACTGTAAAACCCCCCAAAAAAGGCTTAACCATAGAAATTGGTTAAGCCTTTTTTCACCGGTATTTTTTTACTGTTAATGTTATCTACTGCAATACTCATCCAATTTTTTATAACCTAATATTTTTACCATCATTTATAAATATTCTTTTAAAAAATACTACTATACAATTTACCTTTGACCATAGATATTATGGCATACTCATTATATATATTTTTCAAATATTCTGAAATTTTTAACTTTTTTATTTTTTACAGTAACAAAAAAATTCATTTTGCAAAACTCTTATAAAAAAATGATATTTGTCCACAGTATCGTGGTAATACAGCGACTAATCTGCTCTATCCTTGTTATATGCAGCTTTTTACTTCTTTATATGTTCTAAGGATAATCTCTATCAATATGAACATCATATCACTAAAATATTGATACATTCAAAAAAGAATTCTATCATTTTATTCAGCTGTTTTATTTGAATTTAGCAAAAATAAAATATTGTAATATGATTCTGTTTTCAGTTAATATATCATTATCTGTAAATATTGAAAGACTCCTTATAAAAATTATTTTCATTTTATTGTCACAACGCCGCTTGCATCTTTTGTGAGAGCAAAATTTTTTATTTTTTCATATCCATTTCCACCTTTAAATGTAACCGTCAAAGTATGACTTCCTTGTGTAAGGGCGTTTTTTTGTATTTCATAGCCATAAGGTATTTGAGTCTGTGTTGCAATCACAGCTTTACATCCCCTAAAGACAATCTTTATCATCATATCTTTAAAATATTGATATATTCAAAAAAGAGTTCTATCATTTTATTCAGCTGTTTTATTTGAATTTAGCAAAAATAAAATATTGCAATATGATTCTGCTTTCAGTTAATATGTTATTATCTGTAAATATCAAAAGGCGTTCTGAAATATTTCAGAACGCCTCAGCCTTTTTATAAAAATTATTTTGATTTTATCGCTTACATCTTTTGTGAGAGCAAAATTTTTTATTTTTTCATATCCATTTCCACCTTTAAATGTAACTGTCAAAGTATGGCTTCCTTGTGTAAGGGCGTTTTTTTGTATTTCATAGCCATAAGGTATTTGAGTCTGTGTTGCAATCACAGCTTTACATCCCCTAAAGACAATCTTTATCATCATATCTTTA
>DVLQ01000128.1 GCA_018715395.1 Candidatus Coprocola pullicola
ATTATCTCTGTGACATTAACCAGAATTATGTTTCAAAGTGAAGATGCTATGATTGTAGATGATTCTATAAAACGCATTGATACCATTATGGATTTACAGCCGTTGTCGCAATCAAAAAATACAGTACAACCAAAAGATGCGTCTATTACATTGGAGGATGTGACATATAGTTATGATGGCAAAAAAAATGCCCTTAATGAGATTTCTCTTCATATTTCATCAGGACAGACAGTTGCATTTGTAGGACCATCTGGAGGAGGAAAAACGACACTTGCTAATATTATTTCAAGATTTTTTGATCCTCAAAAGGGAACCGTTTTCATTGGCGGAGTAGATGTGAAAGAAATTAAAAAAGAAGAATTGATGCAGCATATTTCTTTTGTGTTTCAAAACAGCAGATTGATAAAGACTTCTATATTAGAAAATGTACGAATGGGGAAGCCTCAGGCAACCAAAAAAGAAGTTCTGGAAGCTTTGGAAGCGGCCCAATGCATGGATATTATAGAAAAATTTCCCCAAGGAGTAGATACTATAATTGGCACAAAAGGCGTTTATCTTTCAGGTGGAGAACAACAAAGGATTGCGATTGCAAGAGTGTTGTTGAAAAATTCTCCCATTATCATTTTAGATGAAGCCACAGCCTTTGCAGATCCAGATAATGAAAACCGTGTGCAGGAAGCCTTTTCCAGTCTGGCAAAAGGCAGGACGGTGATTATGATTGCCCATAGGCTTTCTACTGTAATTAATGCAGATCAAATTTTTGTATTAAAAGATGGCAGTATTGTTGAAAAAGGAACGCACAAAGAGTTATTGGAACAAAATGGAATATATCATAATATGTGGCGGGACTATCAGACTTCTATTCACTGGAGAGTACAAAAGGAGGGAATAACCGTATGATAGCAAAATTACAAAAAAAGTATGCTTTGTCAGAGCAAGGAGCAAAAGATTTGATAAAGGGGTGCATTGCTTGTGCATTTCAAAATATTTCTTTTATGTTTCCGGTAGGACTTCTTTATTGTCTGATTAGGGATAGTATGTATGATGGAAGCATTGCAGAAAAGGGGAGATTTTATAGTATAGGCTGCGTGATTTGTGTTGGGTTGATTCTTTTGACAACATGGTTTCAGTATAATGCCACTTATTTTGCAACTTATAGAGAAAGCGGCATTCGCAGAATTTCTTTGGCAGAAAAATTGAGAAAAATTCCATTATCTTATTTTGGAAAAAAAGACCTTGCAGATTTGACAAGTACCATTATGGCAGACTGCACATTTTTGGAACAGGCATTTTCCCATTTTATCCCTGAATTGGTGGGGTCTATGATATCTACAGTATTGATTGCAATCGGTTTATTTTTCTTTGATTGGAAAATGGCATTAGCGGCTTTGTGGGTATTACCCGTTTCTTTTGCTATTGTATATTTTTCAGCAAGAGTACAGCAAAGACTGAATCAAAAACAAATGGATGCAAAAATGGCTTGTGCTGACGGCATACAAGAATGTATCGAATGTCTTCAAGATTTAAAAGCAAATAATGCAGAACAAAATTATTTAAAAGGCTTGATTAAAAAAATCCGCGCTGTAGAAAATAGAGCCATTGTATCCGAGTTTGGTACAGCAGTGTTTGTGGTTTCTGCTACTTTGGTGTTAAAGCTTGGCATTGCTACAGTAGCATTGGTAGGCTCTGTATTATGGATAGAGAAAAAAATAGATATGCTGACATTTTTTATGTTTTTGGTAGTTGTTTCAAGGTTATACGATCCTTTGCAGAGTGTATTGCAAAATCTTGCGGCTATTATATCTACAAGGATTAATATTGCAAGAATGAATGAAATATTTGACCATTCCACACAAGAAGGCAGCCAAATATTAACAAATAAAGGATATGATATTGTATTTGACCATGTCAAATTTGCTTATCACAGTGGTGAAACCATATTACAAGACGTTTCTTTTGAGGCAAAACAAGGAGAAGTGACGGCTCTTGTAGGTCCATCCGGAGGAGGAAAAACGACAGCTTCTCGCTTGGCATCTCGTTTTTGGGACGTGAATGAAGGAAAGATTACAGTAGGGGGAATGGATATTTCAAAAATTGACCCAGAAACATTATTATCTTTATACGCTATTGTTTTTCAAGATGTGACGTTATTTCATAATACTATATTAGAAAACATTCGCATAGGAAAAAAGGACGCCAGTGATGCGGAGGTGCTTGCAGCAGCAAAATTAGCAAATTGTGAGGAATTTGCAGAAAAATTACCGGAAAAATGGAATACCCTCATTGGGGAAAATGGTTGCACACTTTCCGGCGGAGAACGACAGAGAATTTCTATTGCAAGAGCGTTTTTAAAAAATGCTCCTATTATATTACTGGATGAAGCTACAGCGTCTTTAGATGTAGAAAACGAAAGCACTATACAAAATGCGCTTTCTAAGCTGATTCAGGACAAAACGGTTTTGATTATAGCCCATAGAATGAGAACAGTGGCAGGTGCGGATAAAGTTGTGGTTCTTTCAAATGGCGTTGTAGCAGAACAAGGTTCTCCCAAAGAACTTTTAGAAAAAAATGGAATATA
>DVLQ01000129.1 GCA_018715395.1 Candidatus Coprocola pullicola
GTTGGAAAATGTGGTGCGTCACTACGATGTGACAGGAAAGTTATGTCCTGAGCCTTTTGTGAAAAGCAAAGAAAAAACCGACTGTCAAAATAGGAACGGTTTTCGTCAAAGGCGAAAAAATAACATCTGAAAAGGAGGAAAGCATATGCAGATAAAAGAAATGTTAGCGAACAGCAGTAACGATACAAAGGGCGGAAAACAGAACATACAATATATCGTGGTGCATTATACAGCCAATAATGAGAACAGGGCGGAAAGTAACGGTAAATACTTTCAACAGCCAAACAGAAATGCGTCAGCCCATTATTTTGTAGATGAGAGCAATGTGGTGCGGAGTGTGAGAGATAGTGACACGGCATGGCATTGCGGAGCGAAAAGCTACAAACATGACAAATGCAAAAATGATAACAGTATCGGTGTGGAAATGTGCAGTGAAAAGGACAGCAAGGGACAATACTATATCAATGAACAAACGAAAAACAAGACTTTGGAAGTGGTGCAGTGGCTTATGGAAAAATACGGCGTACCGTTAGAAAATGTGGTGCGTCACTATGATGTGACTGGGAAGTTATGTCCTGAGCCTTTTGTAAGAAATCAAGTACAATGGTTGGATTTTGAGGGAAAACTGGGAGAAAAGAAGGGAGAAGAAGCGGAAATGACATACAATTACATTGATAAAAATATGCCGGATTGGGCAAGACCTACCATACAAAAGTTGGTAGAGAAGGGATATTTGAATGGAAATGAAAAGGGAGAACTGGGATTAAACGATACCATGTTGAAGATATTTGTGGTCAATGACAGAGCGGGGATGTATGATTAAAAAATAGGCTAAATCCTTAGAGCAGGATTATTTCTTAACTATAGATTATACCAATGGTATTTTACGACACAACACGACATTTCATAAGATTTTATATTATGTTATAGAGAAGGTATTTTTCTGAAAAGTATTAATTTTATCAGAAAACTTAAAGTTTTAAGAATTTGGAGCGACAGAGAATAAGGGGGTGAAAAGCCCTCTTTTTTTAGTTATGTCGACAGACAAGTTATGATTGTAAAAAAGTCAACATAGAAAAGCAGATTATGAAAGATATATTTTTTATAACTTGTTATCATTTATGACTTGCTATGATTTATAAAAAGTAAAGACCAAACAAAGACTAAAGACAATAAAAAGAAAAAAACAAAAAGAAAAAAGCCGTAAAACGTTGATTTTACAGCTTTTATGCAATCAAGGCGACAAGATTTGAACTTGCGACCTCTACATCCCTAATGTAGCGCTCTACCAAGCTGAGCCACGCCTTGGCGACTTATACAGTTTACTAAAAAAAAAGGTTTTTGTCAATATTTTTATAATAATTTTTTCTTTTTTCATTTTATAGGTGCAATGAGCGTTATTTTTTGTTATAGTTTGATAGGAGAGTAAAAGGCAAGGGCAGCTTTTTGCCAGAATAAAGAAAGGAGCAAATGTATGGAGGAAAAGAAGGGACAGCCTCAGTGGTTAGAAAAAGCCAAACACAATGATATGTCTGCATGGGAAGAACTTGTAAAAGAAAATGAGCGCATTGTGTACCATATTGCATATCGTATGATGCAAAATGAAGAAGAAGCAAAAGATATTTCCCAGGAAATTTTTCTGAAAGTATATAGAAACCTAAAAAATTTTGATGGCAAGTCTGCATTTTCTACATGGATATATCGTATTGCGGTAAACACATGTATTGATGCTCTTAGAAAAAACAAAGGCAAACAGACCATTTCCATGGAGGAAACGATAGAAACCGGTCAAACAACCTTACAGCATCAAATGGCAGATCAAACAGATATGCCGGAACAAGTATATTTGATAAAAGAAAAACAGTTGGAAATAGCAAAAATCATACAATGTTTATCACCGGAACACAGAGCTATGATTTTGATGAGAGATATGGAGGATATGACATATGGTGAGATTGCAGAGAGTTTATCTCTATCATTGGGAACAGTAAAATCACGTATTGCAAGAGCAAGAGAACAATTTAAAAAAGAATTTTTGAAAAGAAAGGAACTTTTGCAAAAAAATCAACGTCAAAAAAGCATAACCAAAGAGAAAGGAGGGGATGAAGTATGAAATGTGAAAAAATAGAAGAGAAAATTTCTCTTTACATGGATAAACAATTGGATTGGAAAGAGGAAAAAGAATTTATAAATCATATCCGTCAATGCCCTCGTTGCAAAGAGCAGTTAGAACAAGCACAGCAGTTAAGAAAGATGCTTTTGGAAATTCCTATGGAAGAAGTGCCAAAAGGACTGCATGAAAACATTATGGCTGTCATTGAAAAAGAAGTAAAAGATCAAAACAAGACAACATCCCTTTCTTCAAAAAAGAAAAAAACGATGTTATGGTATCGTTATGGCGCGATAGCGGCTTCTTTTTTATTGGTAATAGCGGCTGGAAATTATATTTATAAGGGGATAGAACAAAAACAAGCTGTGACAGAAGAACTAATGGAAAAAACAGTAGATACAGCAAATGTACAGTCAGCTTCTCCGCCAATGCAAGTACAAACACAACAAGTAACTGCCCCTATGCAAGAAACAATAGAACAAATTACACAGGCGCCAATCACATCAAAAGCATTGCCGGCTACTCCAACAGAAGTGTCGGAAGAAGAAACTACAGAAGAAGAAACCTCAGAAAAAGATGCTGCACAAAACAGTACAGATACAACGCTTACAGAAGATATTACCACAGAAAATCAACAAACTGATACAACAGAGGAAACTACAAAAGATTCTAATACATCAGAGCAACTTTCTACAGAAGCAACAACAGAAGAACCTGTGCTGATGAAGGCTGCTCTAACAGCAGAAGATACCTCCGAAGAAACTCAAGAGCAAGAGGATATCAATGTTGCGACAGTTTCTGGTAATTCTGCAAGAAGTATACCGGCAAATATGAAGTCAAAGTCTATGAAGATGAGTTTAAAAACAAAAGATGTGCAAAAAATGGCAGAAGAAATTGCAAAAAAAGCAAAACAATTACAAGGCTCGGTACAGGCAGAATATGAACAAAACTCTATAACAATACAAGTGCCATATTCTCGCTATGAAGACGCTTTAAACTGGATAGAACAACAGGGAGAAACGGGAGAAAAAGAAGAAGTGACAGAAGATTTGGCAAAGCAGTATAAAGAAATACAAAAACAAGCGGAACAAGCCAAAAAAATAGAAAAAGACGCTACTGAAAAAGGACAGACAAAAAGGGCAAAGCAAGCCCAAAAAACAATACAAGAATATGAAGCGGCTTTAAAACAACTAGAAAATACAGCAAAATTTTCTACCATAGAAATTACGCTTATAGAAGGATAAAAAGACATTATTGTATACAAAAAGCAATAACATAACAATGTAAACGAAAAATATTATAATGAAATATATTTATCAAACAAATATTTTAAAACAAGTAATATGATAAGGAGGTTGTTTGATATGAAAAAAATGATAGCTATTGCAGCAATACTGGTAAGTACTATGACTATGACAACGGCAGTGACTGCCTTTGCGGCAGAAACTGCACAAACAACAATGAGGACAATAGAAGTCAATGGCAAGGGGATTGTTATGGCAAAACCGGATGTGGCAACGATTCGCTTTACGGTGGAAACAAAAGAAAAAACAGCACAAGAGGCGCAAAATAAAAACGCCGATATCACAGATGCAGTGACAAAAGCATTGGTGACCTCCGGTGTACAAAGCGATAATATTATTACGGAATATTACACAGTAGATGTAGATAAAACATATGACCAACAAAAGGATACTTGGATAGAACACGGATATTATGCTACAAACAGTTTTACTGCAAAAGTAAATGATGTAGACAATGTGGGAAAATATATTGATGTTGCAACAAAAGCAGGCGTGACAAGTGTAGGTTCTGTTTCTTTTTCTCTTTCAGACCCAAACCAATATTATAGCCAAGCACTTCAATCTGCTGTAAAAAACGCATCTTCTAGCGCACAAGCATTGGCAGGAGCGTTGGGTGTGGCATTGGGAGAATGTATCTCTGTAGAAGAAATATCCAGCTACAATTCTTATATTGCAGAAAATGCCGTTATGGCAAAAAGCGCTATGGCAGATACTGCGGCGTCGGGCGCCGATGGCGGAAATAGAGCGGATATTAGATATGAAGATATGGAAGTTTCTGCAAATGTAGTCATGCGGTATGCTTATTAAACAACATCTAGAAGAAACGATGCAAATAGGATTGCAAGAAAATAAAAATGTTCATGGTTTTATCAACCAACAATATTGAAAAAAGTTAAAAAAGCGTTGCTGTAAGCCGCGCTTTTTTTGTATGAAGAAAATCACATGTTAGAGGCATAAAAAAGCCTTTCAGGTTGAAGTAGAAGTAAAAATTCAGTTTGTCCAATGCAAAAATAGTGAAAAAAAGGTCTGTATATAGATATTATGGATAGACATAATTTATCGTATACAAAATGGAATGGTAAATATGGCATAGTAATTGCTCCAAAAATATTAAGAGAAAGTGTTATATAAAAAATAGTGTATGAGTAGAAAGAAGTGAATAGATAAAAGGCAGAAGTATGTCACAATTATGTACATATGTCTGTAGAGATACTGGACTATAGTCAATAAAGTAGATACAAAAAAAGAGAATAAAAAAGAAAAAGTTAAATTTTAAGTAGAAAAATCTTTGTAGAAAAGCCTTTCTTTTTCATTAGGCGAAAGCATGTCATTGGCAGAATGAGGGCGATGTGAGTTATAGAAACCCTCAAT
>DVLQ01000130.1 GCA_018715395.1 Candidatus Coprocola pullicola
CGCAGGCATCAGGTCTACGCCCTCAGGGTGGTGCAGGATACCCTCGCCGGGACGGAGCGGCTCATCCATCAGGATGCGTCCCATAGCGTCCGACAGCGTAAAGGGCAGCTTGTCCGGCTGGGGATTGCCCAGGCTGATCGTCAGGCTTCCTTGCGGGTCTCCGTCGATCAGCAGAACTTTCTTTCCAGCCTGCGCCAAACCGATTCCAAGATTGGCACAGGTGGTGGTTTTGCCAACGCCGCCCTTCTGGTTGGCAATGGCAATGATTTGCGTGTTCATTGACTTCACCTCATTTCTAATTGTTGCTGTTGCTTCTGGAAATAGAAAAAGCCGCCACTCCAAAATAAAAAGTGAAGTGACGGCTCTTTCTATCGCCGGAATACGAGTTCCTGAAATGAAAAAAGCACCCAGTCATTTTATACTGAGTGCTGTATCAAATTCATATTCAATTATTCAAATTAGGTCAAACTATGCCAAACTGCCACAGCCCAAAACGAGGGGAAGGCAGGCTGAAAAGCACCTCCAAAAACACCCCAAAAATCGGCTCTTGGTTGTCCTATAATTTAACCACTAACCCCTTTTTTTACCCCCATTTTTGCCGGTTGTCCTATATTTAACCACTAAAAATTGGGTGAAAGCGGCTCTCGATTTGCCAAATTTGGTCAAACCATATCAGCCCGTTTAGATACAGTAAAACCCCGGAAAACCTTGATTTTCCGGGGTTTTTGAACCATTTTGATACGGTTTGAACAGCAGATTATCTCTTGCTGAACTGAGGCGCGCGACGAGCTGCCTTGAGACCATATTTCTTTCTTTCTTTCATTCTTGGGTCACGAGTCAAGTAACCTGCTTTTTTCAGAGCTGGTCTATAATCGCTGTCAGCTTCCAACAAAGCTCTTGCAATACCATGTCTAATAGCGCCTGCCTGACCTGTAAAACCACCGCCATATACATTTACAAGTACATCAAACTTTGCACTTGTTTCTGTCAATTCCAATGGCTGACGTACAATCAGTTTCAATGTTTCAAGACCGAAATAGTTATCAATATCTCTTTTATTGATTGTAATTTTACCGCTGCCTGGTACTAAATATACTCTTGCAACGGATGATTTTCTTCTGCCTGTACCATAATATCTAGCTGCTGCCATATTTGCTTCCTCCTTCTATTAAAATTTGAATTCCAATACTTCCGGCTTCTGTGCTGCATGTGCATGTTCTGGACCGGCATAAACATGTAGCTTTTTAAACATTTTTCTACCCAGAGCATTTTTAGGAAGCATACCTTTTACAGCATGTTTGATAACTTCTTCTGGTTTTGTTTCCAACTGTCTTTTTAATGTCACACTTTTTAGACCGCCTACATAACCTGTGTGGTGTGTATAAACTTTCTGGTCTAATTTTTTACCTGTTACAGCAACCTTTTCTGCATTAATAACGATAACATAATCACCGGTATCAATGTTTGGTGCATACATAGGTTTGTTTTTGCCTCTTAAAACAGATGCAATTTCAGATGCCAGACGACCTAATGTTTTGTCTGCTGCATCTACAACATACCATTTTCTTTCTACATCAGCGATTTTCGCTATGTATGTTGTTCTCATAGTAGTTACCTCCCTTAAAATAATAAACTTGACCCGTTGACTTTATGCCCTGCTATGGGAAAAACAATGGCATAATCTCCATTATGGCTGTGCATAACTTATTGGGTCCCACTGTGAAACTTATATTTAAAGCCAAAAGGCTCTAAAGTCAAATCAATAACAACGCTATATATTATAATATACTTAGTAATCACTGTCAAGAGATTTTTCTGCAAAATCATAATCAATCTCCATAAGCGTCAACCCTTGAGGGGGCGCTGTCATGCCTGCTAAATTTCTATTTTTATTGGCAATCATATTTTGAATTTCCTCCGGCGTTTTTTTGCCCTTGCCAATCTCCAGTAATGTTCCTGCTATAATTCGTACCATATTATACAAAAACCCGTCGCCTGTAATATAAATTTTTACAAAATTTCCTTCTTTTTGCACACTACAATCAAAAACAGTTCTGATAGTAGAACAAACACTGCTCCCTGCTGCACAAAAACATTTAAAATCTTTTTTTCCTTCTATATATTTTGCGGCTTTCTGCATAGAAAGTATATCCAATATTCCATGAACAAATACAGTATTTCTTCTTACAATGGGATTGGCAAAAGAATTGTTGTAATAAGTATAGCAATATGTTTTTTTGATACAATCATATCTTGGGTGAAAAGTATTTGGCACATTTTCCGCTTTTTGCACAACAATATCTTCCGGCAAAAAAGAACGTATTGCAAATGGAATTTTTTCTGTAGGGATAGAAGTTTCTACTTCTATCATCGCTCTTTGTCCCAAAGCATGTACTCCTGCATCTGTTCTACTGGCACCGATTACCTCTATGTTTTGCACTCCAAACAATTTTTTACAAGCTTTTTCCACTTCCTCCTCTATTGTTTTTACAGTACTATTTTTTTGTTTTTGCCATCCTGAATATTCTGTTCCATCATAAGCTATTGTAAGCAATATTCTTTTTTTATTCATTACCGATCACCATATAAAAGAAAACTGAGCCGCTGCAAAACGCAATAAAAAAATTGCCGCACAATATATCACAAGCAATATGATTGTCCTATAATCACTTGTTTTAAGTACCATAACATTCATTCTAGTTCTATTTTCATCGCCATGATAACATCTGGCTTCCATAGCCATTGCCAATTCATCAGCACGACGAAAGGCAGAAATAAAAAGTGGTACTAATATAGGAATCAAGCTTTTTGCTCTTTGTATCAAATTTCCTGTATCAAAATCTGCGCCTCTTGCTTGCTGTGCCTTCATAATTTTATCTGTTTCATCTAAAAGTGTTGGTATAAATCGAAGTGCTATTGTCATCATCATAGCAATTTCATGAGCCGGCACACCAATTTTTTTAAACGGACGTAATAAATATTCCATGCCGTCTGTCAGTTGTATGGGGGTTGTAGTCAATGTCAAAAGAGAGGAACCAATAATCAAAAGTATCAATCTCACACACATTTTAATGGCTAACAATATGCCTTCCAGTGTGACTGTAAAAACGCCCCACTGAAAAAGAGTATGCTCTCCCTTTGTCATAAACACATTGATAAATGCTGTAAATACAATGATAATAAAAATACCTTTAATTCCTTTTAACATAAATTTTAAAGGAACTTTTGACGCTCTGATTACAGCAGTCAAACACACTATCACAAAAGCATATCCTGTAAATGTGTTGACAAAAAATAATGTAATAATAAACAAAAATGTAATCAATATCTTTACTCTTGCATCAATTTTGTGTATGGGAGAATGTTGGGGATAATATTGTCCTATTGTAATATCTCTTATCATACTTCTTCCCCCTTTTTTACAAAAGCATACAATGCCTTTACCGCTTCTTCTACAGTATAAATATCCTCAGGCAAGCAATATCCTTTTTTTCGTAATTGTCGCAATACGTAACTAATTTGAGGTATAGCAAGCCCCATTTCTTCCAGTTGCTCTGCATGGGCAAAAACTTCTCTTGGTGTTCCTGTCATAGCCACTTTCCCTCTATGCATCACAATAAGCCTGTCTACTAATTTTGCCACGTCTTCCATACTATGTGAAACAAGTACTACTGTAATTCCTCTTTGTTTATGCAGCTGTTTGATTGCATATAGTATCTCATCTCTGCCTTTTGGATCTAATCCGGCAGTAGGCTCGTCCAATATCAATACCTCTGGATTCATAGCAAGTACCCCTGCAATGGCAACACGTCTTTTTTGTCCTTCCGAAAGTTCAAAAGGAGATTTTTCATAAACTGTTTCGGGCAGTCCTACTGTTTGCAATGCCTCTTTTACTCTCTTATCCACTTCTTCTTCAGACAGTTTCATATTATTGGGACCAAATGCCACATCTTTATACACCGTCATCTCAAAAAGCTGGTGTTCAGGGTATTGAAAAGCAAGTCCTATTCTCTGTCGCACTTGTTTTAATTTTGTTTTATCTTTGTGTATATTTTCTCCATCCAAAAGAATTTCTCCCATAGTAGGTGAAATTGTACCATTGAGATGTTGTATCAGTGTAGATTTTCCGGAGCCTGTATGTCCAATCAATCCAACAAATTCTCCTTTTTGAATTTCTATAGTCACATCATCAAGTGCTTTTTTTTCAAATATCGTACCCATATTATATATATATGTTAAATGGTTGATTTTAATTGACATATTGCACCTACCATTTCTTCTACCGTCAGTATATCTTCTGCAATGGAAATACCCAATTTTTTCAATTCGTATGCTGTTTCTGTTACTTGTGGTACATCCAAACCATATGATTTCAATTTTTCCACCTGTGCAAACACTTCTTTTGGCGTTCCTTCCAATACCATATTGCCATCATCTATCACAAAAACTTTATCTGCCAGAACTGCCTCGTCCATATAATGGGTAATCAATACAATGGTCATACCCTCTTCTCGGTTCAACCGCAATATGGTATCCATCACATCTTTTCTTCCCATAGGATCCAGCATTGCTGTAGGCTCGTCAAATACAATACATTTTGGTTTCATAGCCAGCACGCCGGCAATGGCAATTCTTTGTTTTTGTCCTCCTGATAATTTAGAAGGCGTATGCTCTTTATATTCATACATACCAACTGCTTTTAATGCCTCGTCTACTCTTTTTCTAATCTCTGTAGGAGCAACTCCCATATTTTCGGGACCAAAAGCAATATCTTCTTCTACTACAGTGGCTACCAACTGATTGTCCGGATTTTGAAACACCATTCCTGCACTTTGTCTAATTTCCCATATCAATTCTTCATGTTTTGTATCATAGCCGTTTACCCAAAGGACGCCGTCTGTAGGACGTACAAGGGCATTGATATGCTTTGCAAATGTAGATTTTCCCGACCCATTGTGTCCTAATACTGCTACAAAACTTCCCTTTTCAATTTCCAAATTGACATGATTTAAAGCCAATATTTTTTCTTCTTTTGTACCTTGTTCCAATTCCGTCACACGAATATATTCATAAGACAAATCTTGGGCTTTTATCATTTCCATTTCTCCACCGCCTGCTTTTTATAGTCTATGGCAAATTTGCTCACAGCTAAAAATAGAATACGGTATTCTGCTTCAAAAGTCAATGTTTTTCATCTGCTTCTTTGTGCTAAATATCATACCTTTTTATGTTTTTATATCCTTCTTTTTCATATTGAAGCTTTGTAAACTGCCCACAATGAGTTTCCCGCTTCTTCGACCTCCAGCCTACTATCTCTGCAGCCGTTTATTCGAGCAGTCCCTGCCCTATACTTCCGGCTGCCTTAACCCACCATCTAAAACCAATGGGATTGCAGCAGCCTTATTTCAAAAATATATTAAAATAATATTTATACCGCAATATCATTCTAAGATACCTATTAAAATAACATTTACACAATTTTATCAATTTATTTCTAATGAAATGATTTACCTATTTTTTAATATTGATTGATTCATTGTAAAATACACCTTTTTTAATAAAATTCTGTTTCTATAAATACAAGCCAAAATATTTTGTTTCATCATAACAGAGCTTTTTTGGAAAGTTTTCATATTCTTTTATCTTCATTTTTTGGCATTTTATATCTAATCGATATCTACCTTAACTTATATAGTACTTCACTAACTGTTTGATAAAAGACCTTCTCAATCTATTAATTTCTAACTATCCATAAATTGCTTACATCAGCAAGCTATTTTTATATTTCTATTATCCTTCCCAAATTAACAAGCTTCAAAATAAATACTCAATCTATAATACTCTTTAAAACTTTTTTCTATTTACATCAATATATTTTTAATAAAAATGATTGTTATACACTTTATACAGTGTCTTATATCCTTTTATTTTTTTATCACAAAGTTATAGTATATTCTTTTAATCAAAATACAAAGTTTATTTTTTCATGTCAATCCTCCAACGCTCTCTTTTGACAAACAAAAACCCCCACTACTTCTATTGTAGCAGGGATTTTTTATTATACTAACTCACAAAATCAATTTTGTATAGATAATTTGCTCCTATTTCATTTTATTTGTTTCCAACTGTCACACTTCTACAGTTCATCTCCACTAGTGTTATCAATCAGTTGTCATGAAATTGTTATCAAATTAGAGTTTATAGATGCTTTACTAAATCCAGTTAAAAGGATTTCATCATTTCAAAAAGAAATGCAAGAAAGTATCGCTAAATTTTTCTTTAACATATGTTTTTCTTTTTCCTATGCCAAAAAAACATTCGTATAAATGAAATTAATATCATCACAGAAATATATATTATTAATACTTCAATTATGATTAAAATTAATTTCATAAACATTATACTTCAGCTTTGATTATCCATTTCCTTTTTTGATTCGTCATATCATACTAACTCAATGATTGCTTCAGGAGCGCCGTCACCTTTACGCATACCGATTTTGATGATTCTTGTATAGCCGCCTTTGCGGTCAGCATATTTTGGTGCAATTTCATCAAAAAGCTTTGCCGCCATATCTACTTTTTTTGTCAGACTTCTTTTCTTTTTTCCATCTTTTGGTACTTCTGTCACAGGATAAAGTACACTTAAAATTTGTCTTCTTGCATTCAATCTTGATGGTTTATCTTTTTTAATTGTTTTTTTCTTTTCTTCATAAACAGTGACTTTTTTACCATTTACAACTTCTTTTACACGTTTGCCGTCAGCATCTTTTTTGGCAACTTTTGCCAATACTTCTACTTCTTCAAAGTTATCTTTTTCTTTTATGGCAAGTGTAATCAATTTTTCTGCAATTCTTCTTACTTCTTTTGCTCTTGTTTCTGTTGTTTTAATTTTGCCATGGTACAATAAATTTGTAACCTGGTTTCTTAAAAGAGCCTTTCTTTGTGATGATGTGCGTCCAAGTTTTCTATAACCTGATCCATGCATAATTGTGAATCCTCCTTGTTATCACCTGCAAAACTGACCCCAAAAAAACAACTCGTCGGTATTACGTTTTTTTGTAATTTTGCAGCATACTATTATTCATCGCTTGGACGTAATGCCAAGCCCAACTCTGCCATTTTATTGAGCACTTCCTCTAATGACTTACGTCCTAAGTTTCTCACTTTCATCATTTCTTCTTCTGTTTTATTTGCCAAGTCTTCTACAGTATTTATGCCGGCACGTTTCAAACAATTATAAGAACGTACAGAAAGGTCAAGCTCTTCAATACTCATCTCAAGTACTTTCTCTTTTTTACCTTCTTCTTTTTCTACCATAATTTCTGTATTCTTTGCACTATCAGATAAATCAATGAAAAGATTCAAATGCTCATTTAATATTTTTGCACCAAAGCTTACTGCTTCATCCGGTGCAATGGTTCCATTAGTCCAAACTTCTAATGTCAATTTATCATAGTCGGTGATTTGACCAACACGTGTATTTTCCACCAAAAAGTTCACTCTGGTAACAGGTGTAAAAATACTGTCAACCGGCAACATACCAATAGGCTGGTCATCTTTTTTATTTTTGTCGCTGCCAATATAGCCCCGTCCTTTATTGATTGTAATTTCCATAGAAAGACGTGTATTCGCTCCGCCGCTTAATGTGGCAATATGATGGTCAGGATTCATAATTTCGATATCTTCGTCAGATTTTAAATCCGCTCCTGTTACTTCTCCTTCGCCTTCTACATCAATATAAGCGATTTTTGGTTCATTTCCTTCGCTTGTATTTTTGATTGCAAGCCCTTTCAAATTTAGTATAATTTCTGTAACATCTTCTTTTACGCCAGGAATTACACTAAATTCATGAAGTACACCATCAATTTTAACGTTACTCACTGCTGCACCGGGTAAAGAAGAAAGCAATATCCTTCTTAAAGAATTTCCCAATGTTGTACCATATCCTCTTTCCAACGGCTCTACTACAAACTTTCCATAGGTTCCGTCTGGTGCCATACTAGCAATTTCAATGCGAGGTTTCTCAAATTCAAACACTCATGCAAACCTCCCTTTTTTATGATAGTTTGCCGCAGAAATTTCTGCGGCTTAATAATTGACTTTTTCTAATTATTTGGAGTACAATTCGACAATGAGTGTTTCCTCAACAGGAACATCAATTTGTGCTCTTTGAGGTTTTGCTAAAACTGTACCGCTCAATGCCTCATGATTTGCAGATAACCATTCAGGAACAATTCTTGCACCTGTTACTTCCAAAACATCTTTGTATCTTTGAATGGATTTATATTTTTCTTTAATTTCTATTGTATCTCCTACTTTCACTTGATAAGAAGGAATATCAACAGCTTTTCCATTTACCAAAACATGTTTATGACGTACAATCTGTCTTGCTTCCTTTCTTGTTCTGCCATATCCCAGTCTGAACATGACATTATCTAATCTCATCTCCAGAATCATAAGCAGGTTTTCACCAGGAATACCTTCTTTTTTTGCAATCTGTTCTGCTTTTGCATAGTATCCTCTAAATTGTCTTTCCAGCACGCCATAGATAAATTTTGCTTTTTGTTTTTCTCTTAATTGTAAACCGTACTCGCTCATTTTTTTACCGGCTTTCTGGTTTTGTTTTTTAGATTTTTTCTCAATTCCTAAAAAGATGGGGTCTAAATTTAAAGATCTGCATCTTTTTAAAACGGGAACTCTATCTCTTGCCATTTTTTATAGCACCTCCTGTTAGATTTCAGATTAAACTCTTCTGCGTTTTGG
Source organism: Candidatus Coprocola pullicola (assembly GCA_018715395.1). Taxonomy (GTDB): domain Bacteria; phylum Bacillota; class Clostridia; order Lachnospirales; family Anaerotignaceae; genus Coprocola; species Coprocola pullicola. Next base: position 8,766 of record DVLQ01000130.1, read on the forward strand.
TGGTCTACAACCATTGTGTGGTACAGGTGTCACATCTTTGATGAGTGTTACATCAAGACCGGCCGCCTGTAATGCACGAATTGCCGCTTCACGTCCGGAACCGGGACCTTTTACAAAAACTTCCACTGTTTTTAAACCATAGTCAGAAGCAGCTTTTGCAGCTGTATCTGCCGCCTGTTGTGCAGCATATGGTGTGGATTTTCTGGAACCTCTAAAACCTAACTGTCCTGCACTTGCCCAGGAAAGCGCATTTCCTGCAGCATCTGTAATAGTAACGATTGTATTATTAAAAGTAGACTGGATATGTGCCTGACCACGTTCTACACGTCTTTTGTCACGGCGTCTACGAGTCGTTGTCTTTTTTACTGCTTTTTTTGCCATCTTTTATTCAAACCTCCTTACGAAATATGATTATTTCTTCTTATTGGCTACTGTTTTTCTTGGACCTTTTCTTGTTCTTGCATTTGTCTTTGTTTTTTGGCCTCTTACAGGAAGACCTTTTCTGTGACGAATGCCTCTATAACAACCAATTTCAATCAGACGTTTGATATTAAGGGCAATTTCACGTCTCAAGTCGCCTTCTACTTTTTGAGAACGATCAATAACTTCACGAATACGAGATACTTCTTCATCTGTTAAATCTCTTACTCTTGTATCAGGGTTTACTCCTGCTTCTTTTAATATTCTAATCGCGCTTGGTTGTCCGATGCCATATACATATGTCAAACCAATTTCAACGCGTTTCTCTCTTGGTAAGTCTACACCAGCAATACGTGCCATGTATCTATTACACCTCCTGAAAAATTCTATAACACTGTCATCACTTTCTATTCTCTATTAAAAACAATATTTTTTACCAAAACAGCTTGACAACCTCTTTGTCCTAGCTTTTGCATCGTTGGGTATTACAAATAGAGAAAATAGCCCGTCATCTATCAGCTGCCTCTACTTTTAACTGTATACTCCTTCGATACTTTGACGGATTTTCTTTCCGGTCTTGGTAAGGATTCTTGACCCTCCCATCACCATACACAGATTATCAGCCTTGTTTTTGTTTATGTTTTGGATTTTCACAAATGACCATTACACGACCTTTTCTTTTGATAATTCTGCATTTTTCACACATTGGTTTTACAGATGGTCTTACCTTCATTGTGAATCGCTCCTTCCTTATTTTGCTCTCCAAATGATTCTACCTTTTGTTAAATCATATGGCGACATTTCTACTAATACTTTATCACCCGGTAATATTCTGATAAAATTCATACGAAGCTTACCAGATATATGCGCCAGAATCTGATGCCCATTTTCCAGCTCTACCTGAAACATTGCATTTGGCAACTTTTCCAATACAGTTCCTTCTACTTCAATTACGTCATCTTTTGACAAGGCCTAGAAACCTCCTTCATTTTTATTATATTCTCTCAAAACTTTTACAATATCAGCATTTAATAAATAGCTTTTTTCAATCAGCTTCTCTTTTAAAAATTCACTGACAAATTTTGTTGGCTGTATATGCTTGATTTTTTTTCGTTTTGGCTTTTCCAAGCTGCGGCATTTTCCATCTGCAAGATACACATATTCTCCTTCTACGGATAAAATAATAAATATCTTCCCTTTATCATGACCGCTTTTTGAATAAACAATCTGCCCGGCTTCATATTCCATAGTCGTCACCTCTTATGGCAGTAATGTGAGAATTTCCGGTTCCCCATCCGTAATCACTACTGTATTTTCATAATGTGCTGCATAAAGGCCATCTTTTGTTACAGCCGTCCAGCCGTCTTTTAATACTTTTAGCTTATAAGTTCCCATGTTTACCATAGGCTCTATAGCAAGTGTCATACCTTTTTTTAGCTTCACACCTCTATTAGGCGTCTTATAGTTGGCAACAGAAGGGTCTTCATGCAAATTCCTTCCAATACCATGACCTACATACTCCCGCACAACGGAAAAACCATTTTCTTCTACATATTTCTGTATTGCAGTGCCAATTTCATTTAAATGACACCCCTCTTTGGCATATTCTATTCCTTTAAAAAAACTTTGCTTTGTTATATCAATCAGCTTTTTTGCCTCCTCGGAAATCTCTCCTACAGCATATGTCCTTGCTGCATCTGCATGAAATCCTCCAATAAAACTGCCCATATCAATACTAATGATGTCTCCTTGCTTCAAAATCCTTTTTCCGGGAATACCATGAACAATTTCATCATTGACAGAAGTACAGATAGAGCCGGGAAATCCTCCATATCCCTTAAAAGAAGGTATTGCTCCTTTTTCTCGGATATACTTTTCTGCAATTTTATCTAATTGTTTTGTTGTAATGCCAGGTTTTATTGCTTCCTGCAATATACCATCCAATCTAGCTAATATGGCTCCTGCCACTCTCATTTTTGCAATTTGTTCCGCTGTCTTAATATAAATTGCCATGTTTATGCCTGCTCTCCCAATTCTGCTATAATAGACTTGGAAATTTCTTCAACACCTTTTAAGCCGTCTACTTCAAAAAGAATTCCTTTTTTCTGATAATATTCTACCAGTGGCTCAGATTGCTCATGAAATGTTGCAAGACGAGCTTTGCCTGCTTCTAAAGTATCGTCTTTTCTCTGCGTCAAGCCTTCGCCACATGCATCGCAAATCCCTTCAATTTTAGGAGGAAGTGATATTTTGTTGTAGGAAGTGCCACATTTAGGGCAGGTTTCTCTTGCTGTGAGTCTTTCCAACATCACATTATCTGGTGCATTGATATAAATTGCTTTATCTACTTTTACCATTTCTTCAAGTTTTTCTGCCTGTGTTGTTGTGCGTGGAAAACCGTCTAAAATGAATCCATTTTTACAGTCATCTTGCTTAATGCGCTCTTTTACAATGGCTATAATCAATTCATCAGATACCAAACCGCCAGAAGCCATAATATTTTTTACTTCCTTGCCCAGTTCAGTGCCGCGGCTTACTTCCTCTCTGAGCATATCTCCTGTGGAAATATAAGCTAATTTATAATACTCTACCAGTTTTCTTGCTTGTGTTCCTTTTCCTGCAGCCGGTGCACCTATTAGTACCAGTCTCATACGATTTTCCTCTCCCTTCTACTTCTTCCTGCTATATAACCTTTGGAAATGCCATGCATTTCCAAAAGGTCAAAATTAATTTCCTAAAAATCCTTTATAATGTCTCATCAAAAGCTGAGATTCTAGGGCTTTTACAATGTCCAAAGCAACACCAACAACGATAATCAATGTTGTACCGCCAAAGCCTACATTTACTTTGAATATCCACTGCATCACAACTGGCACCATAGCTAATATGGCATAGCAAACCGCTCCTACCAGTGTAATACGGCTTACAACTCTTGTAATATAATCGCTGGTTGGCTGTCCGGGACGAATCCCCGGAATAAATCCACCGCTTTTTTTCATATTTACTGCAATCTGATTTGGATTTATCACAATAGAAGTATAAAAATATGTGAATAATATAATCAATATTACATATAAACATGCACCAATTGGGTGTGTCATACGAAGTATTTCGATTATCTTTGTAAATGTTTCACCTTTGTTTGGTATAAATTGACCAATCTGTTCTGGAAACTGTAACAAAGAAATCGCAAAAATGATGGAAATTACACCGGAAGTGTTTACTTTAATCGGCATAAATGTACTTCTTCCGCCAACTTGTTTCCTTCCTGCCATCTTAGAAGAATACTGCACAGGCAGTCTTCTTTCTCCACCATTTAAGTGTACAATAAATACCAATACTACAAGCAGTATCAAAAGTATCCCCGCCACTGTAGCAATGCCTCTTGTACCAGAACCTGCCGCCATGTCATACAAACTCTTTGCTGCAATTGGTAAGCTGGATACAATATTGATAAAGATAACCATAGAAGAACCATTTCCAATGCCTTTTGCTGTGATTTGCTCTGCCAACCACATAATAAATGTAGAACCGCAAACTAATGCCAATACTGCACTAATATACAAAATCATGCTGTCTGATACAAACAGTCCTCTATAACTATATGTTACACCAACTGCCTGCAATAATGCAAGTACTACTGTCAAATATCTGCTGTAAGATTGTACTTTTTTTCGTCCTTCTTCGCCCTCTTTTGACATTTGCTCCAATTTTGGTATGGCAATTGTCAATAACTGCATAATGATGGATGATGTAATATATGGTCCAATACCCATTGCAAATATAGACCATTGTGCATTGGCGCCGCCGGCAATCATACTATAAAGCGTTCCAATTCCTGCCGCTTGCTGCGCTTGTTTTACACCTACAACATCAATTCCCGGTATCGCAATAATGGTACCTAATCGGATGATTGCAAATATCATCAGCGTGTAAAGTATCTTATTGCGGATTTCTTTTACTTTCCAAGCGTTGATGAAAACATTGAACAATTTAAATCACCTCTGCTTTTCCGCCGGCAGCTTCAATTTTTTCTACAGCAGATTTGCTAAAGTGCTGTACTTTAATTGTAAGCTTTTTATCAAGCTCTCCAACGCCAAGAATTTTCACACCGTCTTTTGGATTGCTGATTAAACCAACAGCTTTTAAAGCATCGATATCTACAACTGCATCATTTTCAAATCTATCATTTAACATACCCACATTGACTGTGATAATTTCTTTAGAGTTTCTACATTTAAAGCCTCTTTTAGGAAGTCTTCTGTATAAAGGCATTTGTCCGCCTTCAAATCCTGCTTTTCCGCCTGAACCAGAACGCGCTCCTTGTCCTTTATGACCTCTGCCAGCTGTTTTGCCATTTCCTGAACCATGACCTCTGCCTTTTCTCCAGTTGCTTTGTCTGGAGCCTTCTGCGGGTTTTAATTCGCTTAAGTTCATTTTGGCACCTCCTTCACCACATTTATTTTTATTAAATTTCTTCCACTTTTACAAGATGACTTACCTGTTTGATCATTCCACGGATTGCCTCATTATCTTGTTGAATTTTACTGCTATGCAGCTTTTTCAGCCCTAAAGCCTGCACTGTTTTTTTATGTTTTGGAATTGCTCCGATTGTTGATTTGACTAACGTGATCTTAATTTCCGCCACCGTTCATTCCTCCTTAACTCAAGAGTTGTTCTACTGTTACGCCACGAAGTTTTGCAACAGCTTCTGGTGTTGTTACTCTGGATAAGCCTTCTATTGTTGCACTTACAACATTACGCTTATTGTTAGAGCCTAAAGATTTTGTTCTGATATTACGGATACCGGCTAATTCTAATACTGCACGAGCAGGACCTCCGGCAATAATACCGGTACCTTCTGCAGCCGGCATAAGCAATACGCTTGCACTGCCAAATTTGCCTGTTGTTCCGTGATAAATGCTATCTACTTCATTTCTTGCAACTGTAATGATATTTTTCATAGCATCTTCTTTGCCTTTGCGGATAGCGTCCGGTATTTCTGCCGCTTTGCCAAGTCCACAGCCAACGTGTCCATTGCCATCGCCAACCACAACTAATGCAGCAAATCTAAAAGTACGTCCGCCTTTTACAACCTTTGTTACACGGTTAATTGTAACGACTTTATCTTGAAGATCTAAAGTACTTGGATCGATTCTTTTCAATTTCTCTTCCTCCTTGCCTTTTAGAATTGTAATCCGGCTTCTCTTGCAGCGTCAGCCAGCGCTTGAATTTTACCATGGTATACAAATCCGCCTCTGTCAAATACAACTTCTTTGATACCTTTGTCTAAAGCTTTTTTTGCAATCGCTTCGCCTACAACTTTTGCCGCTTCTATTGTAGATGTAAACTTCACTTTACTTGCAATATCAGCTTCCATTGTAGATGCTGCACAAAGCGTATGCTGTGCTACATCATCAATGATTTGTGCATAAATATGTTTATTTGAACGAAATACAGCCAGTCTTGGTTGTTGTGCAGTACCGCTTACTCTGTTACGAATTCTATTATGACGTTTTATGCGGGCAGCCGCACGTGATGGCTTATTAATCATGGAATTCACTCCTTCTTTACTACCCTTCAAAACAAAAAAACAATTTATTTTTTTCTAAAATCTTTTTTAACACTGTTTTTAAACTCTCTCTTAGAAAACATCGCTTTTTCGCTTTTTCAGTTTCTAAATTAGTCACTTTCCGATATAAATAATATTCAATATTATTTCTTACCGGTCTTACCAACTTTTCTTCTGATATATTCATCAGCATATTTAATACCTTTACCCTTATATGGCTCTGGTGGACGTTTTGCTCTAATCTCAGCGGCAAACTGTCCAACCTTTTCTTTATCAATGCCTTTTACAGTAATCTTGTTTTGTCCTTCCAGCACTGTTTCAATGCCTTGTGGATCTTCCATTTCCACCGGATGAGAATAACCCAATGTTAATGTCAATTTTTTGCCGGATTTTGCGGCTCTATAACCAACGCCATTGATTTCAAGAACTTTTTCATATCCTTGTGTGACGCCGACAATCATATTAAAAATTAATGTTCTTGTCAAACCGTGTAATGCTCTGTGTCTTTTTAAATCACTTGGTCTTGTTACTGTAATCTGTCCATTTTCTATTGCGATGTTCATGTCATCAGCTAATTTACGCTCTAAAGTTCCTTTAGGGCCTTTCACTGTAATGTGGTTTCCTTCCCCAATCTTTACTTCCACACCTGATGGAATTTCGATAGGCAGTTTGCCGATACGTGACATGGTCTGCACCTCCTATTTTTTATTACCAGATATAAGCAATTACTTCGCCGCCAACGCCTGCGTTTCTTGCCTGTTTATCTGTCATCAATCCTTTGCTTGTTGAAATAATTGCTGTACCAAGCCCGCCTAATACTCTTGGCAGTTCTTCTTTGCCAGCAAATACACGAAGACCTGGTTTAGAAATTCTTTTCAGTCCTGTGATTACTTTTTCATTTTTATCTTTTCCATATTTTAATGTGATACGAAGTGTTGCTTTTACACCATCTTCAATCACTTCATATCCTTTAATATATCCTTCAGCTGTCAATATGTCTGCAATAGATTTCTTCATCTTTGAAGAAGGTACATCTACTGTGTCATGTTTTGCTGTATTACCATTTCTGATTCTTGTAAGCATATCTGCGATTGGGTCGCTCATTGACATATGAAATCCTCCTTTCCGTTTACCAGCTTGCTTTTTTCACGCCTGGAATCTGTCCTTTATACGCTAATTCACGGAAGCAAATACGGCAAATTCCAAATTTTTTCAGCACAGCATGGGGTCTGCCGCAAACTCTGCAGCGTGTATAAGCTCTTGTAGAAAACTTAGGTGTTCTCTGTTGCTTTACAACCATTGATTTTTTAGCCATTTTTGTCCCTCCCTATTATCTTGCGAATGGCATTCCGAATAATCTTAATAATTCTCTTGCTTCTTCGTCTGTTTTCGCAGTTGTAACAAAGATAATATCCATACCTCTGATTTTATCTACTTTATCATACTCAATTTCAGGGAAGATTAACTGTTCTTTAATACCCATTGTGTAGTTTCCGCGTCCGTCAAAGGAGTTGGCTTTCACACCACGGAAGTCACGTACACGAGGCAATGCAATATTAATCAATCTATCTGCAAATTCATACATTCTGTTGCCGCGCAATGTTACTTTGCAGCCAATTGGCATACCTTCACGAAGCTTAAATGCCGCAACGGATTTCTTTGCTTTTGTAATAATTGGCTTTTGACCTGAAATAATTGTTAAGTCTTTTACAGCGCCATCTAATATTTTAGCATTGTCTTTTGCTTCACCAACACCCATATTAATAATGATTTTTTCAATTTTTGGCACTGCTAATTTATTTTTATAAGAAAATTTCTTAGTCATTTCTGGAATTATTTCATTGTTGTAAAATTCTCTTAATCTACTCATTGTTTACCTCCTTTCACGACTCAGTCGATTACTTCGCCTGTTTTTTTGGCAATTCTTACTTTTTTTCCATCTTTTATTTGATAACCAATTCTTGTAGCTTTTCCATTATGCACATACATTACATTAGATACATGAATATAGTTTTCTTTTTTGATAATACCACCTTGCTGATTCATTGGGTTTGGTTTGATATGTTTTGAAACCATATTTACGCCTTCTACAAGAACTCTGTTCTTTTTCAAATCCACTTTCAGTATTTTTCCTTCTTTTCCTTTATCTTTACCGGCAATTACAACTACTTTATCGCCGCTTTTTAATTTCATATTAGCCACCCGACACACCTCCTATTATAATACTTCTGGTGCCAGAGATAAAATTTTCATAAACTGTTTTTCTCTCAGCTCTCTTGCCACAGGTCCAAAAATACGAGTTCCTCTTGGGTTTTTATCTTCTTTAATGATCACTGCCGCGTTTTCATCAAATCTAATGTAGCTGCCGTCTGGTCTGCCAACAGAATTTACTGTTCTAACAACAACCGCTTTCACCACATCACCTTTTTTTACAACACCGCCGGGTGTTGCATCTTTAACAGAAGCAACGATAACATCGCCAACACCTGCATATCTTCTTGTAGAACCTCCAAGCACTCTGATACAGAGAAGTTCTTTTGCACCTGAATTGTCTGCTACCTTCAATCTGGTTTCTTGCTGAACCATATAAATGCCTCCTCTCGTAACAGTATTATTTTGCTTTTTCCATAATCTGAACAAGTCTCCATCTTTTATCTTTAGATAAAGGTCTTGTTTCCATCACTTTTACACGGTCGCCAATACCACATTCATTGTTTTCATCATGTGCTTTTAATTTATAAGTTCTGTTTACAATCTTACCATATAAAGGATGTTTTACTTTATCTTCTACAGCTACAACTATCGTTTTATCCATTTTGTCGCTGATTACTCTGCCCACTCTTGTCTTACGAAGATTTCTTTCTTCCACGAGGTGTGCCTCCTTTCCTTTTGACACTCACTTTTTATTCAGCTATTTTTTTGTTTCTGAGTGATGATTGTCTGAATTCTTGCTATATTTTTACGAACTTCCTTAATTCTTGCAGTATTGTCCAACTGGTTTGTTGCGTTTTGGAATCTGAGGTTAAACAATTCTTTTTTTGCAGAAACAAGGTCGTTTTTCAATTCATCTGCTGATTTTCCAACTAATTCATTAACGTAGCCTTTTGTTTTCACTGCTGATCACCTTCCATTTCCGCCTGTTGCTCTGCACGAGAAACGATTTTACATTTGATTGGCAGTTTATGAATTGCAAGTCTTAACGCCTCTCTTGCTGTTTCTTCTGCAACCCCGCCAATTTCAAACATAATTCTGCCTGGTTTTACAACTGCAACCCAGTATTCTGGCGAACCTTTACCAGAACCCATACGAGTTTCAGCAGGTTTTGCTGTGATTGGTTTATCCGGAAAAATTTTAATCCATACATTACCACCACGTTTAATATGTCTTGTCATAGCGATACGAGCCGCTTCAATCTGATTAGAAGTAATCCAGCTTGGTTCACAAGCCTGAATACCAAATTCACCATAAGTGATTTTGTTACCTCTCATCGCTTTTCCTTTTAAACGCCCTCTCATTTGTTTACGTCTTTTTACTCTCTTAGGCATTAACATAATTATTTAGCGCCTCCTTCCTTTTTTGCTGCTTTTACAGGAAGTACCTCTCCTTTATAAATCCAAACCTTTACGCCCAGTTTACCATATGTTGTGTCTGCTTCTGCAAATCCGTAATCAATATCTGCACGCAATGTCTGAAGTGGAATCGTACCTTCATGATAGCTTTCTCCACGAGCCATGTCTGCACCGCCTAAACGACCTGAAACAGCAGTTTTAATACCTTTTGCACCAAATTTCATTGTTCTGCCCATTGCCTGTTTCATTGCACGACGAAATGTTACACGGTTTTCCAGTTGTAATGCAATATTTTCCGCTACAAGCTGCGCATCTAATTCCGGTCTTTTGATCTCTTCAATATTAATTGCCACTTTATGCTTTGTCAGTTTTTGCACTTGATTTTTCAATTCTTCAATGGCTTGACCGTTTCTGCCGATGACAATACCCGGTTTTGCTGTATGAACAGTGATTTTCACTCTTTCTGCTGTTCTTTCAATAGCAATTTTAGAAATTCCTGAGGAATATAATTTCTTTTTGATAAATTTTCTGATTTTCACATCTTCTACTAAGTAGTTTGCAAACTCTTTTTCAGCATACCACTTTGTATCCCAGTCCTTAATAATTCCGACTCTTAATCCATGTGGATTTACCTTCTGTCCCATTGTTTACCTCCTTATCTCTCATTGAGGATTATGGATATATGACTTGATCTTTTCAGTATTCTATATGCTCTGCCCTGTGCTCTTGGACGAATTCTTTTCATAGTAGGTCCTTGATTTGCACTCACTTCTTCTACATATAATTTGCTGATATCCATACCCAAATTATTTTCTGCATTGGCTACTGCTGATTTTAATACTTTTCCAATAATCTTTGCCGCATATCTTGGAGAGTAGTTTAATAAAGCCGCTGCTGTGGCAACATCTTTGCCTTTAATCTGGTCTAAAACAATTTTTGCCTTTGTGGCTGGAATGCCAACATACTTAGCCGATGCGTGTGGTCTTTTTTCTCTGTTTTCTATATTTCTCTGTTTTTTTATTTGGCTTCTATGTCCCTTTGCCATGACGAAACCTCCTTCCAGTATCTGTTTGATTTAACGAACTTTTGATTTCTTTTCCGCGTCTTTTCCGTGACCTCTATATGTTCTTGTCAGTGCAAACTCACCCAGCTTATGACCAACCATATCTTCTGTAATATATACAGGCACATGCTTTCTTCCGTCATGAACTGCAATTGTATGACCGATCATATCCGGAAAAATTGTGGAACGACGAGACCATGTTTTAATAACGCTCTTTTCACCTGATGCATTCATTGCATCAATTTTTTTCAAAAGATGTTCATCAGCAAATGGTCCCTTTTTCAGTGATCTGCTCATATTTTAATCCTCCTTATGCGATATTAAGCGCATTTTTGCGCCAAGTTATCAGCCGTTTCTACGACGAACAATATATTTATTGGAAGCTTTATGTTTTTTACGTGTTTTATAACCCATTGCTGGTTTACCCCAAGGTGTCATTGGTGATGGACGTCCAATTGGCGCTCTACCTTCACCACCGCCATGAGGGTGATCGTTAGGGTTCATAACAGAACCTCTTACAGTTGGTCTAATGCCCATATGACGTTTTCTTCCTGCTTTACCAATGTGAATCAATTCATGATCTATATTGCC
>DVLQ01000014.1 GCA_018715395.1 Candidatus Coprocola pullicola
GTATCATTTCTATACTCATAACAGCCAAATAAAAAAGACTGGCTTTTTAGCTAGTCTTTTTTATATGTTTTCACCTATATTGTTTAGTATAAGTATTGACAAAAGATACTTGATGTAGATGATACCTAACCGCATTTTTATTACGACATTACTACGAAATTTTAAATGATTTTGTGTAATTTTGTAGAAGATACATATTTTTAGAAAATGTTGATTTTTCAATGAAAATCAGTGATTTTAATGTGTGTATGTAATGTAAAATGTAAGACCTCTCATCATAATTTTGCTTCCATATATAGAAGGGCTTTTTTACACTTGTCTGTGTTTAATGGTTTAGTTCAAGAACAAATAAATAAAAATTTATTTTTTTCAATATTTTTCCTATTTTTGGAATATACTACTAGAAAACTGTTTTTACTTTTGCAATATGTCATAAAATAATGTATAATGTCTAGGAATATATGTTTCTGTTGTATTATAAAAAAATAATAAAAAATGATATAGAATAAAAAATTTTCAGGAGGTATGGCATGAGATATATTAAAGAATTGCGAGAAGGAGAAAATGTAGTAGAGCATTACCTTTGTAAAAGCAAACAATCTTTAAAATCAAGAGCGGGCAAGACTTATTTGTCTTTAAAATTACAAGATAAAACAGGCACAGTTGATGCAAAGGTTTGGGATATGACAAATGATATTAAAGCATTTGAAGAAAATGAATTTATTAAAATAGATGCGACAGTGGTGACTTATCAAAATGATATTCAATTAAATGTCAAAAGAATACGACGCAGTTTGGAAGGAGAATATGACCCAGCGGACTATATTCCTTGTACAGAAAAAAATATGGAACAAATGTACCGAAAATTGATGGGATATATTAAAACCATAGAAAGCCCTTATATCAAAAAGCTGTTGGAAGAAATTTTTTATCATCACCCTATTATTAGCAAATGTTTCAAAACACATTCCGCTGCAAAAAGTGTTCATCATAGTTATATGGGCGGATTGCTGGAGCATACGCTTTCAGTAACGGAAATATGCGACTTTGCCGCCCCCAGATATAAATTTGTGGATAGGGATATATTGATTGCTTCCGCCATGCTTCATGATGTAGGAAAGGTGATGGAATTATCCCAGTTTCCGGAAAATGATTATACAGATGAAGGGCAGCTTTTGGGACATTTGATTATAGGCTCTGAACTGATTGGACAGACAGCGGCGAAAATAGAAGGATTTCCAAAGCCTTTGGAAAATTTGTTAAAGCATTGTATGCTTTCTCATCATGGAGAATATGAATATGGTTCTCCAAAATTGCCCAAAACAATAGAAGCTTTTATATTGCACAGTGCTGACAATTTGGACGCAAAAACAAAAGTGATTGAAGAAATGATTGAAAACAGCAGCAATCAGGGAAGTTGGGCAGGATATCAAAAAATGCTTCAAAGAAACATCAGAAAATCTGATTATTAAAGGAATGTATGCTCATGAAATGGGATAGAACCACAATATCTGCTTCTGAGGTAAATCGATATACCTACTGTCCTTATCAATGGTATTTTGAACGATATTATGGAAGAAATAAGCTTTCTCAAATGGCAAAAGCAAAAAAGGCTGAACCAAAGCTAAAGCAAGTAAAAAAAACGCCGGAACAAAAAAGACAATCTCATTTTGCAAGAGGACGAGCGTATCATGCCAAAGAATATCAAAACTTTAAAAGAAAACAAAAAATGGTATGGATAGCAATCATAACCGTTTTTATATTATGTGTTATTTTTTTCATTTTTATATTTATAAAATAAGGATGGGATTTTGATATGATTCTTTTTTGGGAATCAATTAAAGAAATAGATTGGCTTTTTTCCTATGTGCCTTTTGTACTTTGTTTTTTTCTATGGCTCAAACAGCAGTGCTGGATACTGCGAAAGCGAAAAAAAAGACAGGGACTGTTTGGCTATCGCCTGATATATGCAGACCAAAAAGGAAACAAAAGTCAAAAGGATTTTGGAAAACTGCTTTATTCTAAAAAATATGATATACAAGGAAAGCCGGATTATATTTTTCAAAAGCGACTGGGAAGAGCCATTGTTCCGGTAGAATTAAAAAGCGGCGCTATCAGAGATGGTATGACTCCTCATGCCGGAGATAAAATGCAGCTTGCCACATATTTTTTATTGATAGAGGATGTTTATGGTGTCCGCCCGAAATATGGCAGATTGGTTTATCGGGATTATATGTTTGATATTAAAAATACAGTTGCTCTGCGAAGAGAGGTTCGCAAAACACTGGCGGCAATGCGGCATATGCTAAAAACAGGACAGGGAAAAGCAAATTGCAGTGTAGCAGGCTGCCGTTATTGTGTTTGTAAGGGGACGGTCTGTCCATACTGGAGTGTAACAAAGCAAAGAAAGGTGAAAGCAGAATGATAAAAAAATTGGTTTCTGTACCTGTAGAAAAAAATAAGCGCTATCGTATGCAAATAGAGGATTTGGCAAATGCAGGAGAAGGCGTTGGAAAAATAGACGGTTTTACTGTATTTGTAGAAGGGGCATTGCCTCAGGAAGAAATTGAAGTGTTGATTGTAAAAGTAAAAAAGCAGTTTGCTTACGGAAAACTGCAAAAAATCATTACGCCATCGCCAAAAAGAACAGAGCCTCTATGTAGTATTTTTGCAAAGTGTGGAGGTTGCCAACTGCAACATTTGTCTTATGAGCAGCAGTTGGAATATAAGACAAAAAAAGTGACGGAAGTGTTAAAAAGAATCGCGCAAATAGAAAATCCAACTGTTTTGCCTGCTATTGGTATGCAAAATTATTGGAGATATCGTAATAAGGGGCAGTTTCCTGTAGCAAGAACAAAGGGAAAGCTGGAAATTGGATTTTATGGAAAAAGAAGTCATAGAATTGTTGATACAAAAAAATGTTTTTTGCAACGGGAAATAAGTGATGAAGTCATAAAAATTGTAAGAGATTTTTTAGAAAAATACCATATTTCTGTTTATGATGAGCAAAGTCATACAGGTTTGATACGTCATATATTAGTACGAGTAGGCTTTACAAGCGGTCAAGTTATGGTTTGTTTGGTAATAAATGGAAATAAGCTTCCGTATTCGGATATTTTGGTAAAAAATCTGCAAAAAATCAAGTCCATGACAAGCATTGTTTTAAATGAAAACAAACAAAAAACAAATGTGATATTGGGACAAAAAAATCATTTGCTTTGGGGAACGCCGTTCATTGAAGATAATATAGGTCCTTTTGTATTTGAAATTTCTCCATTATCTTTTTTTCAAGTAAATCCCATTCAGACAAAGATTTTGTATGAAAAGGCATTGCAAATGGCACAATTACAGGGAAATGAAACAGTATTAGACTTGTATTGTGGTATTGGTACAATATCGCTTTTTTTTGCACAAAAGGCAAAAAAAGTGATTGGAGTGGAGATTGTTCCGGAAGCTATTGCAGATGCAAAAAAAAATGCGAAAAAAAATCATATAGAAAATACAGAGTTTTTGGTAGGAGCAGCAGAAGATATCATACCGCTTTTTCACCAAAAAGGGCTGAAAGCAGATGTGATTGTGGTAGACCCACCCAGAAAAGGCTGTGATGAAAAAGTAATTCAAACTATGATAGAAATGAACCCTAAAAAAATTGTATACGTATCTTGTGACCCGGCTACTATGGCAAGAGATGTCAATATGCTGAAAAATGCAGGATATTTTTTGGAATTAGTCCAACCTGTAGACCAATTTCCTATGACAAATCATGTGGAGTGCGTAGTATTGATGTCAAAAGTCAAAGAATAGAATATCGAAAAAGTGTAGAAAACAAGGGATTTCCGGGAGTTGGGACTGTTTGGATGGCAGTTTCAATTCCCGGATTTTTTTGCGTTTAGGAAGTCTGCGGAAACTGGTCTATCGCAAAAATGGCGAAGAGCTGAGTGGATAGGATAGATATTGTGTATGTTGTGGAAACAGGATAGATAAAAAGGGTGTCGAGTTGATGAGATTGTTATTTGGAGAAATGAGATCAATATATGACTTGCTATTAAGAGTATTCTACGGCAAACTAAAACCCTACATTATAACACCAGACTTCTAAAATATGCCATGATGAGGGAGGTGTGTTAAATGAATACATATAAGACAATAGACATAGCAAGGATAATCGGCATACATGTAAATACAGTCCGTTTATATGAAAAGTGTGGTTTAATTCCAAACCCAGAACGGTTAAGTAATGGTTATTGGGTATTTACTGATCTGCGTATTGAGCAATTTAGATTAGTGTGGGCAGCTCTCCGGGTGGAAGTTCTTCAAAATGGAGTTTGTAAACAGGCGGTTGATATCATTAAGGTTTCTGCTTTGGGTAATTATGAGAAAGCTATGGAATTGAATAGACGATATATTGCTCAGATAGACATCGAAAAAGCTAATGCAGAAGAAGCGATACGGATCACTCATAGTATTTTATTGAGTATGAGTGAAAGAAATGTTGGAGCACAAAGGATATATAGAAGAAAGGAAGCAGCAGATGTATTAGGGGTAACGATTGATACATTAAGAAATTGGGAGTTGCATGGTCTGTTTACCATCAAGCGAATTGAAAACAAATACCAAGTGTACACAGAAGAAGATATGCGTCGCTTGAAAATCATACGCTCACTTCGTTTTGCAAACTATTCCCTCTCTGCTATTTTGAGAATGCTTCGAGCCTTATCGGATGATCCGCAAACCAATATCCAGATAGCTATTGATACGTCAAAGGATGATGATATCGTAAGAGCTTGCGATAAGCTATTGACTTCATTGAATGAGGCAAAAAACAATGCTTTTTATGTAACTTGTCAGATTGAGAAGATGAAAAAAATATCAGAATAAAAACCCTACAGTTACCTACCACAGTTGGATTGGATGCTAATCTTTATTTCAGAATTAAAATAAGGAGGCATACGAAATGGAAAAAACAATCCAAATTTCCGGGCTGAGCAAATATTATGATGGAAAGAAAGTGATTGAAAATTTCGGCTTCTCAGTCGTTGAGGGTGAAGTGTATGGTCTTGTTATTCACCAGAAAGAATGTCAAAAAACAAAAAAATGGGAAAACTGCTAAAAGCGAGGGAAATGCGGGGATATCAAGGATTGTAGGAAGGTTGAAAAAAGGAATTGACATTTTTTGTGAGCCATAAAAAAGAGGAAAAAAGGCAGTTTAAAAAATTTTGGAAGAAAAAAAGCATTTTTTTAACTTTTTTAAAACCCAATAAAATCAAGGTTTAACAGTTTTTCACATAGAGAAAAAGAAGGTAGAGTGCTGGAAGAAAAAGGAAAATACTAAAGAACAAACACTAAGGAACAAGATATTTTGTTCCTTAGTCAGAAAAGCCTATAAAATCAATAATTGTAGAAGATGAAAAGTAAAAGATAAAAAAATAGTTCAACAAAAATGTCAAAAGGAAAAAATGGATATTTATTCATAATTATACTAGTTTTTATCTCTAAAATATCAATGCTTTATTAGAAAGTATCAAATATAGGAATGATTTTGGTTTATGTAGTGCAAAGCAATCGTTGTTGGCTGATTTGAGGGGAAAAAGATAAGAGAGTCTGTTATTGAAAGTAAACTATTAAAAATGAGGAGTAACTTTGATATTTTATAAAAGGAAAAACTCCCCATGTTAGCACATAGGGAGTTTTTTTATTGCGTTGTTCTGATACAAGATACGTTTTAATTGCTCTTTTCAATCCATGCTGCTAAATTCAGTACTATCTTTTATGTCATCTTTTATTTCTGCTTTTTTATGACTGAAAACAATGGAATTTGATTGTAGAACATGTT
Source organism: Candidatus Coprocola pullicola (assembly GCA_018715395.1). Taxonomy (GTDB): domain Bacteria; phylum Bacillota; class Clostridia; order Lachnospirales; family Anaerotignaceae; genus Coprocola; species Coprocola pullicola. The sequence goes on from DVLQ01000014.1 coordinate 5,834, forward strand.
GTTTTATTTCAGAAATATCTTCATTTCTGTTATATCTTGCTGTAGAGTAGAAATATCTTGTTTTATTTGAGTACAAAATACTTCAAATATATTCTTTACCAGATGTAGTACTTCTTTTGTTTCTTCATTTATAATAAGTCCTCCTTTTATTTATGAAAAACTATTGTAAATAAACTGTAAAGAAATATCAAAATTTAAGAGTGCGTTTTATTGAATTGTGAAAAGAAAATGAGATATTCTAAAATGATAACTTTTATACAATATAACAAATAAGAAAGGCAAATCATTGATAGATATTAGACTAAATTCATAGTCATTCATAAAATTTTTCATAAGAAAGTAATTTTTTACGAAAAATGTCGTATAAATTTGTTGATTATTTCTACAAATGTACCTCTATAGATGTAGGGACTTTATATTACATTTATGGTACAATTTGCCTGTAAAAAACAGACGAAATTAGCAATACTAATGACAGAGGTGTATCTGTCATGAAAATTTATTTACAAGCTATACGAAAAGAAAAAAAGATGAGTATTGAACAATTATCAGAACAATCTGGTGTTGCAAAGAGCTATATACAAAAAATAGAAGCCGATTGTTCCAGTCCTTCTATTGCTGTAATGTGCCGTTTGGCAAAGGCATTGCAAGTACCTATTTATGATTTATTTTCTTGCGAAGAAGAATAGAATCTTTTTTTCACTATCGAATGAATAACAGTAGATAATGTAATGTAAAACGGCTCTGTTTTTTT
>DVLQ01000131.1 GCA_018715395.1 Candidatus Coprocola pullicola
GGTAGAAATACCGCGGAAAATGAGTGTATCAAGTTTTATGGGGTATTTGAAAGGAAAAAGCAGCACGATGTTATATGAGCAATTCAGTGAGTTGAAATATAAATATAGAAACAGAGAATTTTGGTCTAAAAGATATTATGTGGACACAGCAGTAAAAAATGCAGAAAGAATAGCCGAATATATAGCGAATCAATGAAGGGAGGATCAACTGGGAAAACAGCTAACACTGGAATGGGAAAACCCTTTTAAGGGTAGCAGGTAACAGAGGCACAGTTGGCAGATCAGGTTATGCGTTCACGCATACGCGAGGAAGAGAGGGCTATGCTCGCATGAGAAAAACCGCCCGCTAGGTGGGTGGATGCTTTTTTGGGTGAATCCAATAAAACCCCCGGCTATGCCGGGGGAATCAAAGAAACTTCAGGCAAAACCTCCTAGATATAATGAACTTGAGTGCGCCAGGACACAACAAAGTATAAGAGGTTTTTATATGAATCGTTTAGCATATACAAGTTGGGAATGTAAATATCATATTATCCTTGTGCCAAAGTTCAGACGGCAAGCGATATATGAAAAACTCAAAGTGGAAATAGGGATTAGAGATTTATGCGATAGAAAAGGAATAGAGATTATAGCGGCGTAGATCATATACATATGCTGATACATGTACCACCCAAATATAGCGTATCTGAAATAATAGGATATCTGAAAGGAAAAAGTTCACTGACTATATTTGACCGACACGCAAATAGGAAATATAAATATAAAAACAGAAAATTTTGGTGAAGAGGGTACTATGTAGATACAGTTGAGAAGAGCACAAAGAAGATAGGGGAATATATCAATCATCAGCTAAAAGAAGAGTGGACAGCAGATCAAATCAGTCTGAGAGAGTACATTGATGTTTATGGGTGAAAAAGTAAAAGAGAACCAATAAAAGACCGCCAAGATCGGCTGTTGGAGAAGTAGAGCAACTTGGCGAATTGCAAGTGCTGCTGGTCAAAGCCCCTTCTAGGAGCAGAACAAACTATCGACTAAGTGAGAGGTCCTGATTGTATAAATAAAATGATGCACTAGATGTATGGTTCAAAAAAAGCTTTTCTTGTGAAAGAAGAAACAAAAACCATATAGTTTATCCAATATAAAATGGAATTACAAATATAATGTTTGTGATAAAGTATAGAAGATAAGTATTTTATTATAAGAAAATAAAAGCAATAGTAGAAATATTAAGGAAATGGCATAAATGAAGGGTTGAAGGCAGATGAGGATGAACCTATGCTGACAGAAATAAGTATATTAAATTTTATGAAGTATTGGAAAGTAAAAGCAAATGCTATAGGAGCAATTTAATAAGCGAAAATATACTATAGTGTTTTGATGAAAAGGATATGATGCAGATATAATAACAAAATGACAGAATATTTGGTTAAGAGAATGAAAAAAACATTAAAAGAATAATGGATATCAGAATCATAAAAAATACTTTTAAAAGCAGTAGATAAGAAAGGCATAGCTATACAGTATAGGTTATACATTTTAAATATACAAAAGAATATCAGTCTATGCGTATAGATGAAAAACCCCCCATGAGTGTATGTTTTTTGGTTTTTAAATCAGTACAGTGAAAAAATAATGTGATAAAGTGAAGAAACTGTTTTAATTTTTAACAAACTAATAAAAATGATTGTTTGTAATAGGCAAATGATAGCAAATAGTATTTGATGGATTTTGCTGAAAGCACTTATTAAATGAGTATAATTGTGAAAAAGCTTGCAACAAAAGTCGCAAGCTTTAAAAAAGTATTTATTATTGATATTTTATCAAAGAAACACATTGTTTAATAAGTTCAATACATGTGTCAATACCTAATTTACTGCTGTCTAGAGTGATATCATAGTGGTCAATGGCTCCCCATTTTTTATCGGAATAAAAATTATAATAACTAGCGCGTTGTTTATCGGTTTTATGAACAATATCTTCAGCTTTTTCCGGTGCAATACCATATTCTTTGATAGCGCGTTGTATTCTATGTTCTAAATTTGCATGAATAAATACATTAATACAGTTTACATCATAATCTTCTAAAGCATAATCAGCACAACGACCAATCATAACACAGGAATTTTTGTCTGCAATTTTGCGAATGGCTTCAAATTGTGCAAGAAAAAGCTTGTGGTTAAGAGGAAGTTGATTTCCACCATATGTACCGGCGACAAGAGAGTATAAGAAACTGCCTGTTGGTTTTTCGTCCATAGTATTAAAAATTTCTTCGGAGAAACCGCTTTCTTTTGCGGCAATGGTAAGAAGTTCTTTGTCATAATAGGGGATTTGAAGGGCTTTTGCTAAATTTTTACCAATAATTCTGCCGCCGCTTCCATATTGTCTGCCAATTGTAATAACAAAATTTTTTTTCATAGAGATTCACTCCTTTTTGTAAAAAAGATATAGAGATTTATATCTTTTATTTTTTATAAGAAAACAGATAAAAAATTTGTATTATTATTTTGTATATAACATACAATAGTTGTTTATAAAAATGATATGAAAATACAAAAAAATTATGTTTTCTTTTTATAGTATAGCATAATTTTATGGATTGGTAAAATTTTTTTGTTTTGCTTAACAAGTTAAGTACGCTGTGGTATCATAGAAAAGGAAAGAAAGGAGTGACAAAAAATATGAAATTAGGAAGAAATGACCTTTGCTGGTGCGGAAGTCATAAAAAATATAAATCTTGTCATTTAGCTTTTGATGAAAAGCTAAACAAAATGAAACAAGAAGGGATTTTAGTACCGTCTCATAAAATGATTAAAACGCCTGAGCAGATTGAAGGAATTAAAAAAAGTGGAAAGCTCAATACAGCGGTATTGGATTTGGTGGCACAATCCATAAAAGAAGGAATGAGTACGGAAGAAATTAATACATTAGTACATGAATATACAATATCTCATGGAGGAATACCTGCTCCATTGCATTATAAAGGATTTCCAAAAAGTGTTTGCACTTCTATTAACGAAGAGGTTTGCCATGGGATACCGGATAAAAATAGAATATTACAAAATGGAGATATTGTAAACGTTGATGTTACAACAATATTAGATGGATATTATGCAGATGCTTCTCGTATGTTTTGTATTGGAGAAGTATCTTCAGAGGCAAAGAGACTGGTAGAGGTTACAAAGCAGTGCTTGGACGCCGGATTGGCAGCTGTGAAGCCATGGGGATTTTTGGGTGATATCGGATATGCTGTCAATAGCCTTGCTACAAAAAATGGTTATTCTGTGGTAGAAAATATAGGAGGTCATGGCGTGGGGTTAGGTTTTCATGAGGAGCCATATGTCTGCCATATCGGAAAACCAAATACGGGTATGCTTTTAGTGCCAGGAATGGTATTTACAATAGAGCCTATGGTAAATATAGGCACTGGGGAAGTATATCAAGATGCAGCAAATGGATGGACTATTTATACAGAAGATGGCGCATTATCAGCCCAATGGGAATATACAGTTGCTATTAGAGAAAATGGTGTAGAAATATTAACAAAATAAATTTTTGATATTTTTCAGACAATCTAAAGGAGAAATTGTACAAAAAACAATTTACTCCTTTTATTTTTGTAAATTTATTAACAAATGTAATAGAAAAGAGATTTTTTATTGTAAAAAAAATTTTTTATAATAAAAGTAAAAATAAAATAATATGAAGGAAAAAATAAAAATGCACAATAGCTAAAACTATAGAAAGATTTTTGTTTAAAAAATACAATATAAACAAATTATAATAAAGATGATAAAGAAAATAGAAAAAGTAGAAAAAGGATTTTTTGAATGGTATTTTAAGAATAGAATAAACAATAGAGAAATAGTAGGAAATCCAGTAAAAAAATTTGCAAAATTAAAATAAATTTTTAACAATATTAGTTGCAATCATTTCTTAAAGATGGTATAATGAACGAAAGTGATAAGGCAAAGAAAAAAAACACTTTATCCTTTGTGAATTTAGTGTGCTTATATTGAAAAATATAAGTATTTTCTGTTGTATTTTATTATAATAAAAACTGCATGAAAATAATATTTTAGTAAATGATGTGAAAACATTTTTACAAAAGATAATCTGAAAAAGCAGTTTTCAAGGAGGTTTTTCCATGTATACAATGGGGATTGATGTTGGATCTGCATCTTCTAAAGTGGTAATTTTGGAAGATGGAGAACGCGTCGTTGCCGCAGAAGTAGTTCAGGTTGGAACAGGTTCTTCCGGTCCGCAAAGAGCTTTGGAACAGGCTTATGAAAAAAGCGGCTTAACAAGAACTGACATTACAAAATTAGTAGCAACCGGCTATGGTCGTTTTGCATTTGAAGATGCTGATAAACAAATCAGTGAAATCAGCTGTCATGCAAAGGGTATATTTCATTTGGTACCTACTGCACGCACCATTATTGATATCGGAGGACAGGATGCAAAAGCAATTCGTCTGGATAATAGAGGTGGTGTAAAGCAGTTTTTTATGAATGATAAATGTGCAGCAGGCACAGGCAGATTCCTTGACGTCATGGCAAGGGTTCTGGAAACAACATTGGATGATATGGCCGACTGTGATGCAAAAGCAGAGGAGGCGGCTTCTATCAGCAGTACTTGCACCGTATTTGCAGAATCTGAAGTGATTTCCCAATTATCAAAAGGTGTTGACAAAAACAGTATCATCAAAGGAGTACACCAATCTGTAGCCAGCAAAGCCTGTGGGCTTGCCTATAGAGGAGGTCTGGAGGAGGACATCGTTATGACTGGCGGTGTTGCAAAAAATGCCGGTGTGGTACGGGCAGTGGAAAGAGAACTGAAAAAGAAAGTGATTGTGGCTCCAAATCCACAAACAACAGGTGCTCTCGGTGCGGCATTATTCGCATACGAAGAAGCAAAAAAAATGAAGAAAGAGGGATTAGAATGAGTATAACAACAGAAGGCATGAAAGCAAAAGAATTGTTGGCATACTATCAGGCAAAAGCTGATCAGGATGCAAGAGATGCAAAAGCAAGAGGCGACTTAGTTTGTTGGTCTGCTTCTGTAGCTCCTCCAGAATTTTGTGTGGCAATGGGTATTGCTATGGTTTATCCTGAAACACATGCGGCTGGTATCGGAGCAAAAAAAGGCGCTCTGGATATGTTGGAAGTTGCAGACAGAAAAGGCTACTCCATCGACTGCTGTTCCTATGGTCGTGTAAACATGGGCTATATGGAGCTGTTAAAAGAACAGGCTATGACCGGCGTAACACCGGAAGTACTCGCTAACTCTCCAGCAGCAAAAGTGCCACTGCCAGATTTGGTAATTACTTGTAACAATATCTGTAATACACTTTTAAAATGGTATGAAAACCTTGCAGTAGAATTAGATATTCCTTGTATTGTAATCGACGTACCTTTTAACCACACTATGCCGATTCCTGAATATGCAAAAGCATATATTGCAGACCAGTTTAGAAATGCTATTTCTCAGCTGGAAGTAATTTGCGGCAGACCATTTGATTACAAAAAATTCCAAGAAGTAAAAGACCAGACACAGCGTTCTGTATATCAATGGAACAGAATTGCAAAAATGTCTTCTTATAAACCATCCCCATTAAACTGCTTTGATTTGTTTAACTATATGGCATTAATCGTTGCTTGCAGAAGCCTTGATTATGCTGAAATTACATTCAAAAAATTTGCTGATGAATTGGAAGAAAATCTTGCAGCCGGTATTTATGCATTTAAGGGTGCCGAAAAGACGCGTGTTACATGGGAAGGTATTGCAGTATGGCCTTACTTGGGACACACATTCAAATCCTTAAAAGCGTTGGGAAGCATCATGACAGGTTCTGCATATCCAGGACTTTGGGATTTGCACTACGATGCTCATGACGAATCTTTGCATTCTATGGCAGAGGCATATACAAGAATTTACATCAATACTTGCCTTGAAAACAAAGTAAATGTATTGTTAAATATTGTAAACAACGGCAAATGCGACGGTATTGTTTACCACTTAAACAGAAGCTGTAAGCTGATGAGTTTCTTGAATGTAGAAACAGCGGAAATCATCAAAGAAAAAACAGGCTTGCCATATGTAAGCTTTGACGGCGACCAGACAGACCCTCGTAACTTTGCACCGGCACAGTTTGACACACGTGTTCAGGCATTGGCTGAGATGATGGAAGCTAATTTGGCAGCAGCAGAATAAGGGGGAGAAAAGAATGAGTAAAGTAGAAGCAATTTTAAAACAGTTAGCAGATGTTGCAGCAAATCCAAAAAAAGCAATGGATGACTATAAAGCAGAAACAGGCAAGGGTGCTATTGGTATCATGCCTTTATATGCGCCGGAAGAATTAGTTCATGCAACAGGTTATCTTCCAATGGGTATCTGGGGCGGTCAAAAACAAATTGCAAAAGCTCGTACATACTTGCCAGCATTTGCTTGTTCTATTATGCAACAGATTATGGAATTACAATGTGAAGGGGCTTATGATGAGTTAGCGGCAGTTTTGATTTCTGTACCTTGCGATACATTAAAATGCTTAAGCCAAAAATGGAAAGGCACTTCTCCTACTATTGTATTTACACATCCACAAAACAGACCTTTGGAATCTGCAAACAAATTTTTGGTAGAAGAATATAAAATTGTAAAAACAAAATTAGAAAAAATTGTTGGCGCTACTATTACAAATGCAGCTATTGAAGAATCTATTAAAGTTTATAATGAAAACAGAGCAGTGATGAGAGAATTTGTAAAAGTGGCGGCTGATTATCCACAAGTCATTGATCCAATTGCGCGTCATGCCGTATTCAAATCCAGAATGTTTATGGAAAAATCCAAACATACAGCATTAGTTAGAGAATTAATTGATGAAATCAAAACTTCTCCAGTACAGCCTTGGGATGGCAAGAAAGTTGTTTTGACAGGTATTATGGCAGAACCAAACGAACTGCTTGATATCTTTAAAGAGTTTGGCATTGCAGTAGTTGCCGATGACTTGGCTCAAGAATCTAGACAGATCCGTGTTGATGTAATTGACGGAGAAGAAGGTCCTCTTTACAGAATGGCAAAACAATGGCAGCAATTCTACGGATGTTCTGTAGCAACAGATACCAAAAAAATCCGTGGAAAAATGCTTATGGATATGGTTTCTCAAACAGGAGCGGATGCTGTTATCATTTGCATGATGAAATTCTGTGACCCTGAAGAATGGGACTATCCTGTATACTACAGACAATTTGAAGAAAAAGGCATTAAAAACCTTATGATTGAAATTGACCAAGAAGCGACAGCTTTTGAGCAAGTAAGAACAAGAGTACAAAGCTTTGTAGAAAATATGTAAATTTAAAAGACATGACTTTTTAGGGGGCGCTTCTAAAAAGAAGCGTCCTCTTTTTTATAAAAAAGGGACCTAAAATGAGGGTGTGATTCTGTAAAAAATTTTAAAGAGTACAGGAGGCTTTTCATTATGAGACAAGTAAAAATTATCACAGCTGAACAAGCAGCTGAACTGATTAAAGATGGCGATACCTTAACAACAAGCGGCTTTGTAGGCAGTTCAATTCCGGAAGCGCTGAATAAAGCTGTTGAAAAAAGATTTTTAGAAACAGGACATCCAAAAAATATTACATATATTTATGCCGGTTCTCAAGGTAATAGAGATGGTAGAGGCGCTGAACACTATGCACATAAAGGTTTGTTAAAAAGATACATTGCAGGGCATTGGGCGACAGTACCTAAGCTAGGCGAAATGGCAATGAATAATGAAATGGAAGCATACAATGTCTCTCAAGGTGCATTGGTGCAGTTATTTAGAGAAATTGCGGGACATAGACCTGGTATACTTACAAAAATTGGTATGGGAACATTTATCGACCCAAGAAATGGCGGCGGCAAAGTAAATGATATTACAAAAGAAGATATTGTGGAACTGGTTAATTTTAAAGGTGAAGAATATCTTTTTTACCCTTCTTTTCCTATCAATGTAGCATTTATTAGAGGAACATATGCTGATGAAAGTGGTAATATTACATTAGAAAAAGAAGTTGCGCCATTGGAAGCTACTTCTGTTGCACAGGCGGCAAAAAATACAGGCGGTATTGTAGTTGTTCAAGTAGAAAGAATTGTAAAGGCAGGTACATTAGACCCACGCATGGTAAGAATACCTGGCATTTATGTAGACTATGTTGTTGTTGCAGAAGCTGCTGATCATCAACAATCATTAGACTGTGAATATGACCCAACACTTTCCGGTGAAATGAGAGCGCCTGATATTGCATCTGCTCCATTGCCATTGAGTGCAAAGAAAATTATAGGTAGACGTGGTGTTTTGGAATTAGAAAAAGACGTTGTTGTAAACTTAGGGGTTGGAGCACCTGAATATGTTGCCTCTGTAGCAGGAGAAGAAGGCATTGGCGATTATATGACATTAACAGCAGAGAGCGGTGCTATTGGCGGCGTTCCTCAAGGCGGCGCACAATTTGGTTCTACAAGAAATGCAGATGCATTAATTGAACATGCTTATCAGTTTGATTTTTATGATGGCGGCGGACTTGACATGGCATATTTGGGTCTGGCAGAATGTGATGAAAAGGGTAATATCAATGTTTCCAGGTTTGGTCCTAAAATTGCAGGATGTGGCGGATTTATTAATATTACACAAAATACACCAAAAGTATTTTTCTGCGGTACTTTTACAGCAGGCGGACTGAAAATAAAAGTAGAAGATGGCAAGGTTGTAATTGTACAAGAAGGAAAACAGAAAAAATTTATTAAACAAGTTGGTCAGGTAACATTTAATGGAGATGTTGCTTTGAAAAACAAACAACAGGTAATGTATATTACAGAAAGATGTGTATTTGAATTAAAAGCAGATGGTTTACACTTGACAGAAGTTGCGCCTGGTATTGATATTCAAACACAAATTCTTGACCAAATGGATTTCAAACCAATTATTGATGGTGAACCAAAAGTAATGGATGCTCGAATTTTCTCAGAAGCTTTAATGGGATTAAAAGAAGCAGAGTGATGTAGTTAATTTCAGAAAAGCGACATAATTGTTCTGATTATGTCGCTTTAAATGATTAATAAAACAAGTAAAATAAAATCTATGTAATAAGGATACTGTTTGGTTTTATATATAAGAGATTGCAATATTAAAAATAGTATAGAAAAGAATAAAAATTGATTTATTTGTATAAAATGCTATTTTAAATTGGATATAAAAAGTATGTATAGGCTTAATTAAGATTTATATAAAGAAAATAATATGTAAAATAGACTAAAAAATAATATAAAAAAAGAACAAAATCAAAAGATTGTTCTAAATAATTTTTATTTTATACTATAATAAGAAATATAAATCAGGATATAAAATTGAATAGCATGTTGTTTTATGACGAGATTTTGGAATTTGTACATAAAATTTTCAGAAATATGAACAATATAGAAATAATTTTATCATAAATTGCAATGTAATTTAAAAAAATATTATAAAAAAATAGGAGTATAGTTGTATAATATGCATTTTCACATCATGATATTGCATTATAGTTTTTAGTGTGGTATACTAAAAAACACATAAAAAAAATAAAATATTATACAATATGCACCATAATGATAATTAAAATATTTTTTTCTATGTAATATTAAATAACAATTGAAAGGAAGCGGAAAAACAATGGAGTTTGTAAAAAGAACATGGGCAGAAATTGATTTGGATGCATTGGAGTACAATATTAAAAATATTAAGGCTTCTTTAAAAGGAGAGCATCTTTTGATGGGTGTTGTAAAAGCCGATGCTTATGGTCATGGTGATGGCATGATTGCTAAGAAATTAGCTGAAAATGGATTTTCTTGGTTTGGTGTGTCTAATATTGAAGAAGGCATTAGTCTGCGTCGTCAAGGAATTACACAGCCTATATTAGTTCTTGGATACACTCCTGTAGAGTGTGCGAAAGTGCTTTCTGATGAAAAAATTACACAAGCCATTCTTTCATTGGAGTATGCAAAAGCTTTAAATGCAGAGGCAGAAAAAGCAGGGGTTGTAATTGAAGGACATATCAAACTGGATACAGGCATGACAAGAGTTGGTTTCCAATGTGATGAAGAAAATTTTGAAACTTCTTTGGAAAGCATACAGAAAGTATTTTCACTCAAACATATACATGTGGCAGGCACTTTTACACATCATGCAGTAGCGGATACTTATTCCGGAGATTGTCCTCAATTTACACAAATGCAGTTTGAACGTTTCCAAAAGATGATAAAAGCTTGTCAACAAAAGGGTCTGAACATGGGCATTTGTCACTGTGCAAATAGTGCTACAACCATCAGTTATCCTGACAAACAACTGGATATGGTACGTTCAGGCATCATTACATATGGTCTTTTGCCCTCTGATGAATGTCAAGGCAGAATTGATTTGAAACCGCTTATGACATTAAAAACAACGATTGCATTGGTAAAAAAAGTAAAAGCCGGCTCTCAAATTAGTTATGGCAGAACTTATACAGCGCAAACGGATAGAATCATTGCAACGGTTCCTATTGGATATGCCGATGGATATAACAGAAATCTTTCCAACAAAGCAAGAATGCTTGTAAATGGTAAATTTGCTCCTGTAGTAGGGCGTGTTTGCATGGATCAAACTATGATTGATGTTACAGATATTCCCGATGTAAAAATGGGAGATGAAGTGGTTGTATTTGGCAGACAAAAAGATGCGGTATTACCGGTAGAAGAATTAGCAAACATTTTGCAAACAATCAATTATGAAATACCATGTGTGATTACAAAAAGAGTGCCAAGAGTATATTATCAAGGCGGAAAATTGGTTGGCGTAGTAAATCATGTAATGCATCGCTATGAATAATGGGTGATGTGAAATATGGAAAAAAATAAATTTGTTTTGATACATCATATTGCAACAATGATAGGTGTGGCGGAAAGCAGTATATTACTAAAAAGGCAACACAAAAAAAGAAAATTACTGGTGTTGTTTTGGCTGACACAGCTTTTTGCATTATTTAAAATTAGTATGGGCTATGTTTTGGGAAAAGATTTTTTTGAGGAAAGCTATGAGAATTTAAAAAAATATTTTACACAAAAAACAAGTTTTTTGACTGTATTGGTTGTAATAAGCGTTTTTTTTAAAATAGGATTTCCTTTTTTATTTAGAAAAGAGAAATAAAAACTGCCTGTCCTTTTAGGACAGGCAGTTTTTATTGGGTGCTTTGACTTAACAAAACCCCTAGTTCTACTAGGGGTAAATAAAATACTTTAGTGCATGAAAAATGAAATAAAAAGTACTGCACATTCCAAGACGCCAATATCACATAGTAATTGTACAAAATACAGAAAAAAAGATTGAAATCATTGAGGCACAAGTATGTCCAGATCATATCCATATGTTAGTTAGTATACCGCCATATCTGAGTGTAGCACAGTTTGTAGGATAAAGAGTGCACTGGTGATATTGGATAGGCATGGTTATGATTTTGCTAAAAAAAGGTTTGGTTTCAAATATTATTCTGCCAATACAGTTTCTACTGCGTCAATATAATTTTCAAGAGATTGTACCCCTTGTATTTGTTCTGTTATAATTTGCCCCTGATTGTTGACGATAACTGTTGTAGGAAGTCCTTCTAGGTTTTGCAGTATCCAGTTGCCTAATGTTTCATCGGGCATAATGCTGATAAAATCTGCATTTACTTCCTTTTTTGCTTGTTTTGCAATTTCTTCTGCTTCTGTTGTAGGGGTATCGATTACAACTTGTACAAATTGTACATTAGGATAGCTTTGCTTCAATGTGGAGTCTAATTGTTCTAATGTAGCAGTTTCATTGATATTTGGATAGCAATAAGACGCCCAAAAATTGACAACAGTAAAATCTGCATTGGCGAATATAGAGCTGTCAATGGATTCTCCCTCTAATGTTTGAGAAGAAAAAGAAAGTGTTTTTTTAATTTGCTCAATGGCTTCTTTTACGACAGTTTCATCAAAGGCATATGTGGAAACGGTTGCTTTTAAATCCTCCATACTTTCTGACAATATTTCATATACCTTTTTCTCTTCTTCAGATAATGAAGAAATATCGCCTTGATACTCTTCTAATATATAGTAAAGATAACCTTGCTGTGCAGCAAATTCCTCTCTGTATCCATATTTTGAAAATTCTGATTGTACAGTTTCGCTATTTAAATTTTCTTCTTTAAAAACAATGATTTCTCCAAAAGGAAAAAGAATATTTTCTGTATTAGAAAGATTGGAAAGAGTCGCTAATGATTGCATTCCTTCATCAGTAACATAATTATATTGTATTTGTGCATAAATATCGCCTTCTGTTGTGGTATTTGTGATAGGAATCATGTTTGTCTGTTCATAAGCAATCCATGCTTCCGGGGCTTGGTATTGCAAACCGCATTTGTCTAATTTTACAGTACGGTCTGTGATTTCCTGCTCAGAAATGGCGGGAGGTTGTGTTTGTTCCTTGCTACAGCTTGTGAGAGCAAAAACACTGCCAAAGAGTACCGCCATAGAAGTAAAAAAGAAAAATAGTTTTTTCATAAAATAGAATCCTTTCTGTTTAAAAAAATAGGAGATTTTCGTTTTTATTATATCCAAAAACAAAATATGTGGCAAGGTATTTTTTTTGCTAAAAAAGCCGTCCATAAGAAAAAAATATCTAAATTTTAATATAGTTTTAATGGGTCGTCAATTTCCTTTTAATAGGTGTTTTTTATACTTTCAATATAGTATAAAATAAAATGTTATTGAAAGTATGGAGGGAAAATATATGGGATGCAATCAAATATGGAAAGAAAAATTGCAAAAGATCACAAACATACCTGCAAAGAAAAAAATCATTGCACTAGGCATTGTAGTCATATTAGTAGCAGGAGCAAGCGGCGTTTATGCCAAAGGGCTTTTTGGAAGTGGTAGTGATGAAACAGTAAAATTACCTGATGTATCTGTTGTAGAAAAAGGGGATTTATCAAAAAGGGTAACAGCCTCCGGCACTACTGTTGCGGCAGACCCTGTTTCCATATTTATAGAGCTTTCTCAAGAAGTGGAGGAGGTTTTTGCAGAGGTAGGCGATAAAGTACAAGAAGGAGATTTGTTGGTAACATATGATATAGCCGATACTCAAAGAGAGTTAAGTGATAAATTGGCTGATGCAAATGTGACAGTAGAAAATGCACAAATTGCCCTAAGTGAGTTGACTACACCGGCGGAAGGAGCAGAGCTGTTGGAATTAGAAAGCCAAGTAGTCAGCGCCGAAAAGACGATTGAGGATACAAAAAATGAAATTTCCAATTATGAAATTCAAATTTCACAGGCGCAAACAGAAGTAGACAATGCTAAAAAAACAATGGATAATTATGCAGAATTGCTTTTGGTGGGCGGTGTGAGCCAGCAGGAATATGATGATGCAAAAGATACTTATCAAAAGGCTTTGGACACATTG
>DVLQ01000132.1 GCA_018715395.1 Candidatus Coprocola pullicola
TATTCCCAATATATTTTTATGTGCTCCCGGTCTTAGCTTTGCTCTGTTTAAATCCCTTGCTAATTTTTTATACAGTATTTCATTGACAAGAGAACTTTTGCCGGAACCGCTTACGCCTGTTACGCAAGTAAATATTCCCAAAGGAATTTTTACGTCAATATTTTTTAAATTATTTTCTTTAGCTCCTAAAATTTGTAAAAAAGCTTCTGATTTTTTTCTCTCTTTGGGAACTTCAATTTTTTTTCTTCCACTCAAATAATCCCCTGTAACAGAATTTTCTTTTTGCATCAACTCCTCTACTGCTCCGGCAAATACAATTTCTCCTCCGTCTTTTCCTGCCCCCGGTCCCACATCTACAATAAAATCAGACGCCAGCATTGTATCTTCATCATGCTCTACTACAATCAAAGAGTTTCCAATATCTCTCAAATGCTTCAGTGTTTTCAGCAGTTTATCATTATCTCTTTGATGCAGTCCAATACTGGGTTCATCCAATATATACACTACACCGACCAATCCCGAACCAATTTGTGTGGCAAGGCGTATCCTCTGTGCTTCTCCGCCTGAAAGCGTTCCTGCGGCTCTGGAAAGAGTCAGATAGTCCAGTCCTACATCCACTAAAAAACCAATGCGGGCATTAATTTCTTTTAATATCTGTGCGGCTATCCTATTTTCTCTTTCTGTCAAAGAAAGCTTTTGAAAAAATTCTTGTATTTTATTAATAGAAAGCTCTGTTACGTCAGAAATGTTTTTTTCTCCCACAGTAACAGCCAGTACTTCCGGGCGAAGCCTTTTTCCTTTGCAGGCAGGGCAGGTAATATTTGTCATATATTCTTCATATTCCCCTCGCATAGCTTCTGACGTTTCGGCGTACCGTCTTTGAAGATTGTTGATAATACCGTCAAAATCATATTCATATGTGCCCGTTCCTCTAAAATTTGTATAGGTAATATTGATTTTTTCTCCCTTTGTGCCATAAAAAATCATCTCTTTGATTTGCTCAGGCAGTTCTTTAAAAGGTACTTCCAATGAAAAATGATATTTTTGTGCCAATGCGTCAAACAACACACGGCTCATACTATCTTTGTTTGCAATAGAATTGTACCCCGGGGCGGAAATAGCTCCTTGTAATATACTCAATTCCTGATTTGGTACAATAAGCATAGGATCAAATTTCATTTGTATACCAAGTCCCGTGCAGACCGGGCAAGCTCCTGTAGGATTGTTAAAAGAAAAGAGTCTGGGTTCCACTTCTGATAAATTAATGCCGCAATCAGGACAGGAAAAATTTTGGCTAAATATCAATTCTTCTTCTCCTGTATTGACGTCTACCACAATCAGACCGCCGGATAACGCTGAAACCGTTTCTAAAGATTCTGTCAAACGTTTTTGCATATCTTCTTTTACAATCAGCCTGTCCACTACAATTTCAATATTATGTTTTTTATTTTTTTCCAATTTGATTTCTTCTGATAAATCGTATAGTATACCGTCTGCACGTACTCTGACATAGCCACTTTTTCTGGCGTCCTCCAAAAGTTTGATATGTTCTCCCTTTCTGCCTCTTACTACAGGAGCCAAAAGCTGTAATTTGCAACGTTGAGGCAATGCCATAATCCGGTCGGCAATTTGGTCTATGGTTTGTTTTTTGATTTCCTTTCCGCATTTTGGGCAGTGAGGAATACCAATCCGAGCATACAATAAACGTAGATAGTCATAAATTTCCGTTACTGTGCCTACTGTAGAGCGAGGGTTATGACTTGTGGTTTTTTGGTCTATGGATATGGCGGGAGAAAGTCCTTCAATATATTCCACATCCGGTTTTTCCATCTGTCCCAAAAACTGTCTGGCGTAGGAAGAAAGCGACTCTACATACCTTCTTTGTCCTTCTGCATAAATGGTATCAAACGCAAGAGAACTTTTTCCGGAACCGCTTACGCCTGTAAACACTACAAATTGATCTCTTGGCAATGTCAAATCTATATTTTTTAAGTTATGTTCTTTTGCACCTCTAATAACAATCTCATTTTTAGACATATTTTTTTGTTTTTTCTCCTTGTATAATGTATTTAGGTTGTTCAAGGGATACCTATAAACCCTTAGACCTACTTCTTTACATCTCCAGCCTGATAGGAGATAATTATCTGATTAGATTGAGAGGATGATCGTTTTCTCCTTGAGCTGTTCTGCTCGTACTTGAAAGACTGATCCCTCTCTCTTATAAGCATTCCGCGTATGAGTTGGATGTTAGTTGTCTCATGGCTTCTCTCCATATTTAGTACAATGTAGCGGCGCTTATGAGGTGAGTGATATCAAAAAAAACGGTGTGAAGGAAAACATCACTTAACTTGTGTGGGTGCTGTTGCAAGAAAAATGTGCAACAGCATCTATGCTGTTCTAAAAAATAATGAGCCTTATGTTCTAAAAGCGTAAGTAACTCCTTATATTCCAACAGTTTTAGCTTGCATGACCGCAAGCCTTATTGTTGTGCTCTTTTGATCGAAACATTTCTTTTTGCTTTTTTCAATTATCTACTTGACTTTTAATAGTTGGTCTTTCTTAATTTTATTGCATAGCTTTTTTTAATTCTAATATTTTATCTCTCAATTCCGCCGCTCTTTCAAATTGCAATTCTGCAGCGGCACGTTTCATTTCTTTTTCCAGCTTTTTTATATTGGATTGTATTTCTTTTTCACTCATAGATTCAGGGTCTTTATCAAATCCAAATTTTTGTTTTTCTTCTACTGTTTTGGTTGCCTGTATCACTTCATGGATTTTTTTCTGTATTGTTTTTGGTACAATGCCGTGTTTTTCATTGTATGCTTGCTGTATACTTCTTCTTCGGGCGGTTTCTGTCACAGCTTTTTTCATACTTTCTGTTATAACGTCTGCATATAATATGACTCTGCCCTGGGCATTTCTGGCAGCTCGTCCTATTGTTTGTATCAAAGAGGTTTCAGAACGTAAAAAACCTTCTTTGTCTGCGTCTAATATGGCCACCAAAGCTACTTCAGGAATGTCTAAGCCTTCTCGCAGCAGATTGATACCTACCAAAACATCAAATACGTCCATTCTCAAATCTCTTATAATTTCCAACCTTTCCAATGTATCAATATCAGAATGCAAATATCTGACTCTGACTCCTGCCTCTTTCATAAATTCTGTCAAACGCTCCGCCATTTTTTTGGTTAATGTGGTAATCAAAACTTTTTGTTTTTTTTCAGTGGTTTTTTTCACCTCAGCCAATAAATCGTCAATTTGTCCTTCTATGGGACGTATTGCTACCTCTGGGTCTAATAATCCGGTAGGGCGTATAATTTGTTCCGCTGTTTGTTGAGCGTGTTCTTTTTCATATACAGACGGCGTAGCAGACACAAAAAGCATTTGGTTGATTTTGCTTTCAAATTCTGTAAACTTTAATGGTCTGTTGTCCAGTGCAGAAGGCAGTCGAAAACCATATTCTACCAATGTGGTTTTTCTGGATTTATCTCCTTCATACATTCCTCTGATTTGGGGTATCGAAACATGGGATTCATCCGCAATGATAAGAAAATCTTTCGGAAAAAAGTCGATAAGTGTATTCGGGGTAGCTCCGGCTTCATTTAAAGATAAATGTCTGGAATAATTTTCAATGCCGGAACAAAATCCCATTTCTCGCATCATTTCAATGTCGTAGTTGGTTCTTTGCTCCAACCGTTGCGCTTCCAAAAGCTTATCTTCTTTTTTTAATTCTTCCAGTCTTTGTTTTAATTCTTGTTCAATTCTTTGTATGGCGATTTCCATTTTTTCAGGAGGCGTCACATAATGAGAGGCAGGAAAAATAGCGACATGATTTCTGGCGCCTAATATTTTTCCGCTCAAAACATCAATTTCTGTAATTCTGTCTATTTCATCTCCAAAAAATTCTACTCGAATAGCTTGTTCTGTACTGGATACAGGAAAGATTTCCACTACATCTCCTCTGACACGAAAAGTTCCTCTCACAAAATTCATATCATTTCTGTCGTATTGTATTTCAATTAGCTTTTTTAACACATCGTCTCTGTCTTTTACCATTCCCGGACGAAGTGAAAGCATCATTTGTTTGTAGCTTTCCGGGTCTCCCAAACCGTATATGCAAGAAACGCTGGCTACAATCAATACATCTTTTCTTTCCAACAATGCCGCCGTAGCAGAGTGACGCAATTTGTCTATTTCATCGTTTATAGCAGAGTCTTTTTCAATATAAGTATCTGTACTTGGCACATATGCTTCAGGTTGATAATAATCATAGTAAGAAACAAAATATTCCACGGCGTTTTCTGGGAAGAATTCTTTAAATTCATTGTACAACTGCGCCGCCAGCGTTTTGTTGTGTGCAATCACAAGCGTAGGTTTGTTGATTTTTGCTATAATATTTGCCAT
>DVLQ01000133.1 GCA_018715395.1 Candidatus Coprocola pullicola
CACATGATCCGGACATACTTCTGCCTTTAATATATTCACGCCTTTCCACTCACATCATTTTCTCAATATTTCTCCTATTGCTTTCCTTTTTTCGTAATAAAATACTTTTCTTCTATATTTCGGCGCAAACATAATATGATATTTGCAATTCCATTTTGTATGCGATAAACTATGTATATGCATAATTCCCATATACGCACCTCCTTTTCACTTTATTTCTTGCAGTTGGCAGACCGCAATTGTATTATAGTGAAAAGGAAGTTTTTACTTCTACCTCAACGCCAGAAGGCTTTTTTGAACCACGCGTCTAACGCGTGGTTTTCTCTACACAAAAAACCCGATGAATTTCTTCATCGGGTTCTTTATATTATGGTACAAATCTGCGAACCAATAAACTTCTTTTTTGAATTATCCTTTTTTACAATATTATACTAAGCCTTGCGCCATCATAGCCGCTGCAACTTTTTTGAAACCTGCAATGTTAGCTCCGGCAACCAAGTCATATCCCATGCCATATTCTTCTGCTGCTTCAGCAGATACTTTATGGATATTTTTCATAATACCTTTTAATTTTGCGTCCACTTCTTCAGCTTCCCAGCTATATCTCATAGAGTTTTGGCACATTTCAAGAGCAGAAACTGCAACACCGCCGGCATTAACAGCTTTAGAAGGTGCAACAATCACACCGGGTTGATTTTGTGCATATTCAAGCGCTTCGTTTGTTGTAGGCATATTAGCAACTTCAATGTAATATTTTGTGCCATTGCCAATGATTTTTTTGATTTCTTCCATGTTAATTTCATTTTGTGTTGCACAAGGCATAGCAATATCCACTTTTTCGCCCCAAGGTTTTGTTTTTGCAACAAATTTGCAACCAAATTTATCAGCATAATCCTGTGCTCTGTCACGTCCGGAATTACGCATTTCTACTAAATAATCAATTTTTTCAGGTGTTGTAATACCGTCTGGATCATAAACATATCCGTCTGGACCGGAAATTGTAACAACTTTTCCGCCTAATTCAGCAACCTTTTTGCAAACGCCCCAAGCTACGTTACCAAAGCCTGAAACTGCAACTGTTTTACCTTCAAAAGTATCTCCTTCATGCTGTAATACTTCATTTACATAATATGTAGCGCCAAAGCCTGTTGCTTCCGGTCTGATTAAAGAACCGCCAAATTCAAAGTTTTTACCTGTAAGAACACCATTTTCCCAGCAGCCTTTAATTCTCTTATATTGTCCATACAAATATCCAATTTCTCTGCCACCTACACCAATGTCGCCGGCAGGAACGTCTACGTCTGGACCAATATGTCTGTAAAGTTCTGTCATAAAAGCTTGGCAGAATCTCATAATTTCTGCATCGCTCTTACCACGAGGATCAAAGTCGGAACCACCTTTACCACCGCCGATAGGAAGACCTGTTAAGCTGTTTTTGAAAATTTGTTCAAAACCAAGGAATTTTACAATACCAATATATACAGATGGATGGAAACGAAGACCGCCTTTATAAGGCCCGATTGCACTGCTGAATTGTACTCTAAAGCCACGGTTTACATTCACTTTGCCGGCGTCGTCTACCCATGTTACTCTAAAAGAAATTGCTCTTTCTGGCTCAACCAATCTTTCTAAAAGACCGCTTTTTTCATATTCCGGATGTTTTTCAATTACTTTTTCCAAAGATTTGAAAACTTCTTCTACTGTCTGAATAAATTCAGGTTCTCCACTGTTTCTCGCTTTTACCTGTTCAATAACTCTTTCCATGTAAGCGTTCATAATAAACTTTGACCTCCTACGTATAAAAAATAATAAATAAAATTGTTTTTCATTGTTCCTTTTTTTCAAAAAGGAAGTCCTTCTGTATATACCTCGGGACAAATGAATGAATAGAAAACAATATGATATACAATAAAATCATTGTGCATACCATACCATTTCCCATTTCTTGCTTTTTATTATATCATAAATTTTAGGAAAGTGCATTATTTTTTTACAGTTTTTCATTTATTTTTGTACAATAATTTGATGCATTTTTTATACAAAATGACGTTTTATATTTTTTTTATTCTTTTTTTGATTTTTGGTATCTTTTTTTCTAAAAGTCTTATTAAAAAAAGATTTTTTTACTATCATTACTCCATTTTTTATATAAAAGAAAAGAAAATATTTTCTTCTCTTTACTCTCTTTCTTTATCAAACACTTTTTTGGAAGCAAGCTCTGCTCCTCTTTTGCCTTCTGTCAAAAATTCAATGTACTGCCCTGTACCAATGGCAACACAAGAAACAGAATCTTCTGCCACAATGGTATTAATACCTGTAGCACTTGTAATCAGCTTGTCCAATCCATATAAAAGACTTCCTCCGCCTGTCATAACAATCCCTCTGTCAGCAATGTCAGAAGCCAGCTCCGGAGGTGTTTTTTCCAAAACATTGTGAACACATTCACAAATTGCTGTAACAGATTCTCTTAATGCTTCGTGCATTTCATCAGATGTTACCGTAATATTTTTAGGTAAGCCTGTAATCAGATTTCGCCCTCTTACATCAAGGCTAACGGGAACGCTTCTTTCAAAAGCAGTGCCAATGTGTATTTTTAAATCCTCTGCCGTTCTTTCTCCTATCAGCACATTATGTTTTTTTCTCATATATTTGATGATAGCGTCATCAAAGTTATCTCCTGCAATTTTTAAAGAAGAACTCACAACCGTACCTCCTAGTGATATCACCGCAATATCTGTTGTGCCTCCTCCAATATCCACCACCATACTGCCATGGGCTTTTGAAATATCAATGCCGGAACCTATGGCTGCCGCAATCGGTTCTTCAATAATATGAACTCTTCTTGCACCCGCCTGTCTTGTAGCATCTTCCACAGCCCGTCTTTCCACTTCTGTTACGCTGCTTGGCACACAAACAGCTATGGTAGGCTTTACAAAAGAACGTTTTCCAATTGCCTTTTGTATAAAATATTTTAACATTTTTTCTGTAATTTCATAATTAGAAATGACACCTTCTCTTAAAGGACGTATCGCTACAATATTTCCAGGCGTTCTGCCCAGCATTCGCCTTGCTTCTTCTCCTACAGCCAATATGGTGTTGGTATCTCTGTCAATGGCTACAACAGAAGGCTCTCTTATTACAATTCCCTGCCCTTTGATATATACTAGCACTGTCGCTGTTCCTAAATCAATTCCTATATTTTCGCCAAACCCCATAAAATTCAGCATGGTCATTCTCCTTTATCCTACTGCTTTATTTCATCAATATTGCCTTTTTTTGACGTCTCTTATTTATTATACCCAATGTAGTAACAGAAAGAAAGTCATTTTTATGTTTTTCTTTCTCTTTTTACAGACAAAAAAACAAAACATCGAACATTTTTCTATTCGATGTTTTATTTTTAAATGATTTTTATAGTTGTTGTTTGATGACTTCTATGGCTTTTTGCAACTGTGTGTCTTCTTGATGAGGAATATCCATAACATATTCATATTCTTCCGGCAACTCCACCAAATAATCCGGTGTAATGCCTGTGCCCTGTATACAAACGCCCTTTGGTGTATAATATTTTTGTATTGTAATTTTTAATGCCGAACCATCTCTCAAAAAATATAATCCCTGTACTAATCCTTTTCCAAACGTCTGTGTACCTACCAATTTTCCTGCTCCCATATCCTGCACAGCTCCCGCCAATATTTCCGAAGAGCTTGCACTATATCCATTTACAAGCATTACAAGAGGCACTTCAATGCACTTTGCATCCGAAACAGTATCTTGTCTATTTCCCTGTTTATCTACAGTATATACCAATGTGCCCTCTGGTACCAATTCATCTGCAATTTTTGAAACAACGTCTACCAATCCCCCAAGGTTATTTCTCAAATCAATAATAAGCCCTTTCATTTTTTGTTTTTGCAAATCTGTATAAGCCTGCATAAACTGCTCATACGTTTTTTCTTTAAATCCTGTAATTTGTATATATCCTATTTGGTTTTGCAACAGTTCCGCCTTTACTGTTGTAGTTTCAATTTGCGCTCTTTCCAATTCCAGTTCTAGTGTTTCTCCTGTACTTTCCCGATATATGGTTACAGACACTTTTGTACCTTCTTCTCCTTTTATCCTGTTTTGCACTTGCTGTGTATCCATAGTAGAAACGCTTTGCCCATCTATTTTTACAATTTTATCATTTGGACGTATTCCTGCTTTTTCTGCCGGAGAACCTGCAATGGACGCCGCTACAAGTATGCTGCCGTCTGTAGGATCTTTCGTATATTCAATGCCAATTCCTACAAATTCTCCTGTGGTATCATCCATAAAAGACTGTAGGTCTTGCGCGGAAATATAAGATGTATAAGGATCTCCCAATCCTGCCACTAACCCTGTATACATCATCTCCTCCATATCTTTTTTATTAACGTCCTCCACATAATATCTATCAATGTATTCTTCAATCATATTTATTTTTGTATCCATTGACATTTCTCCGCCAAATATTGTTTGTAAAAAGGAAAGGCTTTTTCCACCTGTTACAAGCAATACAATCACCATAGCGCCAGATACAAATCCCTTTGCAAACTCTTTTTTATCCACTTACTTCGCCTCACTTTTTCTGCATTGTTTCTTCTCTTTTGTATACTATGTCTAAAATATCATATTATACCATCAACAATTTAAAACTTTATCAAAACTCCTTTATTACACTGCCTTTTTTATAAAAAAGAGGGCATCACTTTTGTGACTCCCCCTTTTTTTATACCCCAAGATACGGCGCCGGACTTGTATGCTTTCCATTTTTACGTACTTCAAAATGACAATGATTTCCTGTAGAATTTCCTGTACTGCCGCATTTTGCAATTACTTGTCCTCTTGAAACTCTATCTCCCACAGATACATTTAATTTCGAATTATGTCCATATAACGTAACAATACCGCCGCCATGGTTAATCATAACTGTATACCCAAATCCATTGACATAACCTGCTGTAATGACAGTACCGTCTGCCGCGGCAACTATATCTGCGCCATAAGCTCCCGGTATGTCATATCCTGTATGAAATTCTCTGCCGCTGCCAATGGGTCTGTTGCGATAACCATATCCACTGCTGATATAGGAACGTCCTGGTACAGGCCATGCAAACTGCCCTCCCGTGTATTCCACATTGCCCATAGGCGCACCGCCGGAAGAAGTCGTATTTGCTGTATTATTTGTTGACTGTCTTTTTGCCTGTTGGGCTCTTTTTCTTGCTTCTTCTTCTGCTTTTTTATTTGCTTCATTAATCAGTCGCTCTACCTCTGCACTGGCCTCTTCCCAAGAGGCTAATTCTTGTTCATATTTTTGAGCGTCTTGTCGATATTGTTGCAATGCTATTTGTTTTTGCTCCAATTTTTTTTGCAAATCATCGCTTTTTTGTTTTTGCTGCTGTGCCAAAACAGCGATTTCGTCACGTTCCTGTGTAATTTGCTTTTCTTTGGCTTCAATGATATTTTGGTTTTTTTTCAATTCCTCCAATGTATTTTTGTCATATTGCATAATTTGATGGATATATTCTGCACGACTTATCATATCCGTAATACTGTCTGCTTGAAAAATCACCTGTAAGTATCCTATGGAGCCATTTTCATGTATAAATTTTACCCTTTTGCGAAAGGTTTCCATCTGGCTCTCTTTTTTTTGTGTTGCTTCTGCCAAATCTTTCTGAGCCTGTTCTAAATTTTTTTGAGTTTGTTCTAATCTTGCATTGACCTTTTCCAGTTCTTGCTGTGCTTGTGTAACACTTTCATCCAACTGAGAAATTT
Source organism: Candidatus Coprocola pullicola (assembly GCA_018715395.1). Taxonomy (GTDB): domain Bacteria; phylum Bacillota; class Clostridia; order Lachnospirales; family Anaerotignaceae; genus Coprocola; species Coprocola pullicola. Next base: position 5,797 of record DVLQ01000133.1, read on the forward strand.
CTTCTGTAATGGTTTTTTGTTTTTGTTGATTTTGCTCCAACGCGTTTTGCGCATTCTTTCTATTTTTCTCATATTGATTTTTTTCTTGCTGAAGTTGATTTATCGTTTTAGCCTTTGTATCATAAGGAGGCTGACAAATAATCACAGCTGTAAGTAAACAGCATATAATATATCTCATTTTCTTTTTCATACTCATTCCTCCTTATCTTTAGCAATAATATTGATAATAATGCTATAGCATCTTTTCATAAAACTTTTAAGGATTGCTACAAAACAAAAAAGGATTGTTGTTTTGAATCTAATTGGATATCACTTCTCATTTTTTGTTTTATTGTCATTTTATCCATAGCCATTGTTATTCCCCTGCTCTCGTTACAGGTATTACATACCCTTAAGAACAAGGGAAACACCAGTTTTTTATTTTAAAAAAATTTTTCAGGCGTTAACTTTCATTGCTATACTCTTTTTTATGATTGTATTTTTAAAAATCTTTTGTATACTTTTATTTTCATATTAAATTAACAGAATCTTTTTCAATGTTGTGTTATTTTAATATGCTACTATTTCAAACTGTATCAGCATTGACTTTCTTACTAAAAGTAAGTTTGATAACACCACTTTGACATACACTAATTTTTGTCTTCCTTTCTAAATGGTTAACAAAGTATACAATCATTTTTCTTCTATTGCATAATAGCGTTGCTATGCTTTGCAAACAAAGTGCCTATTCCAAAAAGCAGCCATAAAAACATTACTATACTTTCATATTTAGTCAACGTATTTTTTGCATTTTATACCTTCAAATGTTTTCTAATAGAAGTCACGCTTCCCACAACCCCCAGCAAAATACCAAATGCCAGTGAAAACGGCAACAGTATCGAGAAAATTTCACTGCTTTGCCTAAATGTCACCATATTTTTGATAATAGGAAAATATTCATATATCATATTGACAGATTGTGCATAGCAAGGCCAAGCAATCACCATTGGTATCAATGCTCCTATCAATCCAATCAAAACCCCTTCAATAATAAAAGGCCATCTGATAAACCAGTCTGTAGCGCCGACATATTTCATAATATTGATTTCTGTTTTTCTTGTAAAAACAGAAATTTTAATAGTATTGACAATAATCACAACAGATATTACCACCAATATGGCAATCACAAGTACTCCGATTACTGTAATAATGGTATTGACCTTTACCAATACTTCTGTTTCAGAATGAGCGTCTTTTATATTTTCCAGTTCTCCGTTTGCTTTCATGACATTCAAACTTTCCAAAACAGGCTGTTGATTATTGATATCGTCAATAGAAATATTAAACGAATTGGAAAGCGGATTGTTTTCTCCTTCCAATCCTGCCAAAATATCGTCTGCATCCAGTTGCTGCTTCAAATCCTCCAATGCCGCATCCGGTGAAACATACTCTACATCCGTAACATGTTCTATGGCTTCAATTTCAGCCTTTACCGTTTCCACTTGCTCCGCTGTAGCAGAACTTGGCATAAATGCCGCAATACCAATATCATCTTCTAGCTGTTGCAGCATATACTGCAAATTGTTTACCATACAATAAGAAAAAGACATAATCAATATACAAGCTGCTACCGTTGCCATAGAGGCAACCGTCATCAGTCTATTTTTGAGTAAACCGGAAAAGCCTTCTCTAAAATAGTATCTAATTGAACTCGGCTTCATCACCATAACCACCTTTTTGAATATCTCGAATCACTTGTCCCCTTCGTAATGTTACCACTCTTTTTTGCATCATATCTACAATATCCTTTGCATGAGTAGCCATTACAATGGTTGTTCCTCTTCTGTTGATATCCTCCAACAAATCCATAATATCCCATGCTGTGCCGGGATCCAAATTTCCTGTTGGTTCATCGCAAATTAAAATAGGAGGATTATTCACAATAGCTCTTGCTAATGCTGTTCTTTGTTGCTCTCCTCCGGAGAGCTGGTTGGGATAATTTCTTGATTTTTTTGTCAGTCCCACCAATGAAAGTACAGCCGGTACGTTTCGGCGAATTTGCTTAGAAGGCGCTTCAATCACCTGCATAGCAAACGCTACATTTTCATACACTGTTTTATTTGGAAGTAGACGAAAATCCTGAAACACAACGCCAAGGCTTCTTCTTAAATAAGGGATTTTTTCTCTTGGCAAATCATTTGTCACCACATTATTAATTGTAATTGTGCCTTCTGTAGGGTCCAATTCTTTTAATAGCAATTTAATCAATGTAGACTTGCCTGACCCACTAGACCCTACAAAAAATACAAACTCTCCTTGTTCGATGTGTATAGAAACATCTCGCACCCCTGCCGAGCCATTTGGATATACTTTTGATACATGATCTATATTTATCAAAAAAATCTTCCTCTCTTGTTTCTCAAACAAAAATAAATAAAAAACAAGCTTTTATTTGTTTTTTATATTATTTTTATCTTTTTTTTACATCATTTCTTGCCTAAAAATTATAGCATAGACAAAAGGTAGGAGCAAGCCCCTACCTCACGTATTTTATAAACTTTTTTCAAACAGCAAAAAATCACTTCTCTTTATCATACCGTTTTTAATAGGACATCTTGTCCATATAAATCATATATTTACTTACCATTAACGTAATTTTAAAAATAATGGCGTCGTCAAAATTTCGTAAATCCAGTCCTGTCATTTTTTGAAGCTTATCCAAACGATATACCAATGTATTTCTATGAATATAAAGCTGTCTGGAGGTTTCGGAAACATTTAAATTATTTTCAAAAAATTTATTCACTGTCGCCAATGTTTCATCATCAAAGTCATCCATAGTCAAGCCATGAAGTACTTCTTTGATAAACATTCTGCAAAGAGGCAACGGCAGTTGGTAAATCAATCGACCAATGCCCAATCTTTCATAATTAACAATGTGCTTTTCCGTTTCAAAAATTTTTCCAACCTCTAATGCCATTTTCGCTTCCTTGTAAGAACGAGAAACATCTTTTAAATCGCTTACAACGGTACCAATGGAGATAAATACTTGGCTGTTGATTTCGGTATGAAGCATATCAGCAATATTTTTTGCAATTTTTTCAATTTCCTCCATATTTTCTTTTTCTCGCAGTTCTTTTACCAATATGATGCTTTTTTCATCTACTGCTGTAACAAAATCCTTTGTTTTTGCCGGAAAAATACTTCTTACAACCTCTACCACATTCATCTCTTTGTCGATATTTGTTTCAATCAAATAAACGATTCTTTTTGTATTATTTTCAATGTGCAGTTTTTTTGCTCTGCTATAAATATCTACCAAAAGCAAATTATCCAGAAGAAGATTTTTAATAAAATTATCTTTATCATATCTTTCTTTATATGCTACTAAAAGGCTTTGTATTTGAAATGCGGCAATTTTTCCAATTTTATAGCCGTCTTCGTCCTCGCCTTTTACTTGTACCACATACTCTGGTACGCCATTGTCATAAATTTTAAAATATTGATAACCCAATATCAGCTGACTTTCTGCCTGAGAACCAACAAAATTTTCTACTGTTTCAATCTGTCTGCCAATCATGTTTTCTTCTGTCGTTGCAATCACCTTACCTTCTTTTTCCACAACGCTGAGTTCTTTTCTTGTGATGTTTTTCAGTCCGTCAATGGTATTTTGCAAAATCTGATTTGATATCATTATCCTCACCTCAAAATTGTATATATTTCACATTCCATACTTTCACCTTGTTTTCATGTCAAAAAATATAATATCCTAATCTCTCTATTGTAACACACTCTTCTTTTGTTCATTTCCACTCATGCACAACAATCATATTTCTCTTTATTTTATACTAAAACACCAAAAAAAGAAAGAGAAATTTTCAAAAAACATACAACTTTTTCTCTTTTTTTATCATTGCAAAATATAAAACCAGCTTTTATTTCTTTTTTTATATCATTTTCTATAAATAAAGCAATTTTTTTTGTTTCTCTTTTCAAAAAAACGATGTTTTATTTAAAAATTTTTGTACTGATTCTTTATTTATCATCTGCAACAATATTACAAATATACTTTTTTTCATAAATAACTGGAATATTACTTTTGATAAACATATTTTTTGACTATTTGTTCATAAAACCATTTCTTCAATAGGCAAAACTTATAAAATCACTTCGTCTTTTTTTGTCATTTTCACTTAAAATATGATAGCAAAAATTAGCATTTTGTCAATAATTTTTTTTCGTTTTTTTCAATCATTCTCAAAATGCAGACAAACTATATTTTTTATACAACAAATGTAATAAAATCCAAAGGATTGGCAAACAAAGTGTTTGGCAAATGCAATACCCGCATTTATTCCCCACAAAGAAAACACAAGGTATTCATTTCCATAAAACGAATTATTTATACTTTCGTCTACTTGTCAAAGACTTATATGAAATGTGCCTTTCACAAAGTATTGCTCACTGGACAATCTTTGTATTTTTCATAAAATTGACAATTTTTTATTTTTTATAATTCTATTTTGACATCATACCATTTTTTTAATAAAAAAACAGTACTTTATCATCAAGTACTGTTTTAATACAAAAATATCACCTTAAAATGTCTTTTCTATCTCTTGCATTTTTTGGATACAAAGCTGGAATGTTTTCGCCTTTTGCTGCAAAGCCAGCTTTTGCTCTTGTGTAGTTGTTTCATCTTCAAAAGCAATGTCTGTCAGCTCTAAAGAACGTTTTAACCATTTTTTATAGCTTTCCCAGTTTTCTTTTCCGTCATCTATAATCATAACGTTTAAAAAACCTTTCTCCATCATTTGCTTTGCTATTTCTTCCGCCTGGTGCATTGTTTGCGCCTGTTCATATAAATAAGGATTTCCCTTTTCATCGCCCTGCCCTTTTTTATCTAAATAACTGATTTTTATCATATGTTTCTCCTCCTTTCTTTTTTATCATATCCAAAATCACCTAAAATTGCAACAAACAAAAACATTGCTTTTTTATTTTTGTTATTATATGATGATATTTCATATCGAAGGAGGACATTTTCATGAAAATAAAAGGCGTCTTTTTTACTGTGATATCAGCCATATTATTTGGCTGTTCTCCTGCTATTGTACAGCAAGCATATGTTTATGGAGCCACGCCGGAAACAGTTACTTTTTTTCGTAATTTTTTGCTATACCTATTGTAGTATTGATTATGCTCATTAAAAAAATCAGCTTTCATGTTACAAAAAAACAACTCCTCTTCATTGCCTTAATTTCTGTTTTAGGTCTTGTTACAGCAACGTTAACATTGATTTCTTCTTATCGTTATATGGGCACAAGTATGGCAACCACACTGCATTTTATCTATCCTGTATTGGTAGCGCTGATTTGCTTTATTTTTTTCAAAGAAAAATTAAGCAAATATAAAATTATTGCTTTGCTTGCCGCTGTCATAGGCATATGCTTTTTCTTTCAAAACGACACAATAGGCTCAAATACTTTTTTAGGCATTTTTTTAAGCATATTCTCAGGTCTGGCATATGCTTTTTATATGGTAGGGTTAGATAAGTTTCACTTGAGAACAGTAAACTCTATGGTACTAACACTTTATGTTTCTGTATTTGCCGCCTCCAGTACATTATTGATTGGAGGTATCTGGCAAAATATTTTGTTTGCCTTACCCATAGAAGCCTATTTTTTTATGTTATGCAATTCTATTTTTATCTCTTTTTGCGCCATTGCATTACTTCAAATCGGAGTAAAATATCTCAGTGCTACTACAGCCGCCATATTTTGTCTTTTTGAACCTGTTACAAGTAATATGAGCGGTATCTTTTTTATGGGGGAAGCAGTTACACCTCTTAAAATCATGGGCAGTATGATTATATTGTGTTCTGCTGAGGTAATTACTTTACTAGAAAACCCTTCTGTCAAAAAAACTCTTAAAATATCAAAAAGACTGTATCATTTTACAGTCTTTTTCCCTTTTTATCATAAAGAGCAGGTCTATAAGCCGGGTTCTGTCGTGAATGGTCATCTATCTTGGTATACTGTCGCCAGTATCATCATGCGGCTTTTTTTCGGAATAGAACGAGCCATTCTTTTACATTCCTTTCGCCTTGCTTCAGGTGGGGTTTACATAGCCTTGTCTGTTACCAGCCAAGCGGTGGGCTCTTACCCCACCTTTCCATCCTTACCTATGTTTCATAGGCGGTCTATCTCTGTTGCACTGTCCTTGGAGTCGCCTCCACCAGCCGTTAACTGGCACCCTGCTCTATGAAGCCCGGACTTTCCTCACTTTTTATAAAAAAAGCGCGACCATTCAACCTACTCCAGTTACTCATTATATTGCAAGTATATTTTTTTGTCAATGATACTTCATTTTACTTTTCATCATATATTTCAAATTCATATCCTTCTTCAGGCTCTCCCACTTCAAATCCTAATGCTTGTGAAGCTCTTTTTTTAAATAATATAATCCATTGTTCCCATTGTTTTTGGGGCAATTTTGCATAAAAGGATAAACCGCTTGGCTCAATGGAAACCTCTATTTTTTTTCCTTCTTTCCCGTACCAACTATATCCGTTTTCTTTGTCTTTACACCAATAAGGCATCTGCTGATATACTGTTTCTAATTTATCCCAAACACTCTTTGGCGCAGTATAATGAATATTCAAATTACAATGATGTATTTCCAAAATATACGCTCCTTTTAAATATAAAACCGTCACAAATTTTTTTCATCAATATTTTTTGTTATACCTTAAAACAACTGCCTCCTACAAATTCTTTCAAAATAGAGTTATTAGGAATATCTTCTCCATTGGCTCCCAAAAAATAATCCAAAAATTTAATCAGTCTTTTTGCCCCAATATATTCCTGCTGATTCTGTTCTATTTTAAATAAAAGAGGTTCTACATACTGCTTTAACACACTTAATTCATAAATTGTGGCAGAATTAAATATCACATCAGCATTTTCCTGATAGGGGAATATATTTCTTTCCTCTCCTCTTGCCACATAATCCCAAGAAGAAATGGTTGTTGCCGCATCTCTGCCTCGAAACTGATTATCTCGTACAATGCGACGTATCAAGCGGCTGTCAGATGTAGAAATGCGGTTATGATCGTCAATATTAAGCTGTGTCATTGCACTGATAAATATTTTAAATTTATTTTCTTCGGGTATAGAAGCCGTAAGTAAGTCATTCAACCCATGGATTCCCTCTATTACAAAAATACCCTCTTCTTCCAATGTGGCATATTCTCCATTATATTCCCTCTTTCCTGTGACAAAATTATAATAAGGCAGTTCCACCGTTTCACCTGCAATCATTTTTGTCATATCTTCATTTAACTGTTTGATATCCAGTGTATTAATGTCTTCAAAATCTTTGTTGCCAAATTCATCCAGTGGCACATCCTCTCGATTGATAAAATAATTGTCCAAAGAAATGGCATGTGGCGAAATGCCAAGTACGCGAAGCTGCACACACAAACGATTTGCAAATGTGGTTTTTCCTGAAGAAGAAGGTCCTGCAATCAACACTACTTTTATTTTGTCCTTCTTTTGATGAATTTTATCTGCAATTTCAGCTACTTTTTTCTCATGTAACGCTTCATTGATACGAACCAAATCTCCAAATTTTCCATTGGTAATCATTTCATTTAAGTCCGCCACATTATCCACGCCCATAAGAGAACACCATTTCATCTGCTCCATAAAAACTCCCGATACTTTTGCCGGGTCATTAAATTTTAATATTTCTTTTGGATTTTTTTTGTCCGGAAAACGTATTAAAAAACCATTTTCATAAAGCATTAGCTGAAATTGTTTTAAATATCCTGTAGAAGGCGTCATATATCCATAAAAGTAGTCATAAAAACCGTCTATTTCATACAAATTGATATTGGAACAACGGCGAAAACGAAATAATCTTGCTTTATCTTCCATACCAAATTTTCTTACCTTTTCAATGGCTTCTTCTCTGTCAAAAGTATGTTTTTTGATAGGAATATCTTTTTGTACCAATTCTCTCATTTTTGCTTCCAGTTTATCTAAAAAAGCTTGGTCTACTATAACGTCTTTTTCTCTTATTTCACAATAAAAGCTTTTATGAATGGAATGTTCAATCACTACAGACGCCTTTAATCCCAGTAATTGCTTGACTGCTTTTACCATTAAAAAAGAAATGCTTCTATGATACACTCTCATTGCCTCTATGTTAGATACGTCATAAAAAAAAATTTCTCCACTTTCTTTTATTTTTTTTGAAAGCTCTTTTAATTTATTTTTTTGTTTTGCCAAAACAATCCTCCCTTGAAATTGGGATTGAAATTTTTTTGCAACTTCCTCAAAAGTAATGCCTTCTTCTACTTGAAATGTCTTTCCCAATACAGTTAATTCCAACATTTTTGTCATATGCAAACCTCCTTTTATTTATGCCAAAAAACCTGCCCGTTAATAGAAGATTCCACTACTTCTATGTCCCATCGGCGTTGTATTGCCTTTTTTTGCAAATAATTTTTTAACACGGGTACAATCAACACTTCACTTGCATAATGGGTCACATCTGCTACACAAATACCCATTTCAATGGCTTTTTGTGCCTCATGATATTTGATATCTCCTGTCAAATACGCGTCTGCGCCCATTTTTTTTGCTTTTTGCATAAACTCCACACCGCTTCCCGTGCAAAGTCCGACTGTTCTGATTTGTTTTTGTTTTTCTCCCACCAATCGTATGGCGTCAAGCCCCAATTTTTCTTTTAGATATACTCCGTACGCTTCAAATGTCATAGGCTGTTTTAATATGCCGATTCTGCCAATGCCATACCGTTTTCCCTTTTGTTCCACATGATATATATCATATGCCATTTCTTCATAAGGATGTGCCTGTCTTACAGCGTCCAAAACCTCTTGTAAAAGACTCTCAGGCACAACTGTTTCCAGTCTGATTTCTTTTGCCTTTTCTAAAACGCCCCATTGTCCCAAAAAAGGCTTTGTCCCTTCTAAAGGTAAAAACGTTCCCATTCCTTCACAAGAAAATGTACAGTTAGCATAGTTTCCAATGTGTCCTCCATCTTTTTGAAAAATTGCGTGTCTGACTGCCTCTGCATGGCTTTCGGGGACATAAACCACAATTTTTTTCAGCTTTTCACTATTTGTTTCTTCTAATATCTTCACATCAGTCAATCCTGCCAATTCTGCCAAAACATCATTTGTTCCTCCAAAAGCAACGTCTAGATTTGTATGGGCACAATAGGCAGAAATATCATTTTTTATCAAATCATATATTTTAGCGCCCAAAGAAGTATCTGACTGTATATTTTTTATTTTTTGAAACAATATCATGGGATGATGTGTTACAATCAAATCTGCTTTCATAGAAATTGCTTCTTCTATGACTGCAGGTATGACGTCCAATGCTACCAACACTTTTTTTACTTCTTTGTCTTTTTGTCCTACCGTCAGTCCTACATTATCCCAGTCCTCCGCCAAATAGCTTGGTGCAAATGCCTCCAACTCTTTTATAATCTCTTTGCACAATACAGACATATTTTTGCCTCCTTTGTATCTTTTTGTCCTATCCTCATTCCTGCATGATTACAGTCTTCCGCTAAATAACTTGGCACAAATGCCTTTTCAGCTCTTTTATCATCTCTTGGCACAGTACAGACCTATTTCTGCCCCCTTTCCATCTTTTGCATTCTGTTATGTTAAAATGATATAGACAACGGCTCCTTATTGAAATTACAATAAAATTAATTAAAATACTGTTTCTTTTGAAAAGGATCTGTTTCTATACATAAATCTTTTAAAGATTTTACTATTTTCTTTCCCCTTTACTTTTCTCATTCTTTTTGGCATTATGGAAAAGATAATTATGGGCATCGAATCTGCTTTGGATATCATTTCTAATTTTTTGTTTTATTATCATTTTATCCATAGCTATTTTTATTTGTCTAGACAAGTGCCTGCTTCTGTTGCAGATGTTGCACGCTCTCAAGAACAAGCAAAACACTAATTTTTGTTTTAAAAAATTTTTTAGATGTTCGCCTTTATTTGTATGCTCTTTTTTATGATTGTATTTTTAAAAGTGTTTTCTGTATTTTTATTTCCATATTCAGTTAACAGCACCGTCTTTTTGTCCTATCCTCAGTTCTGCATGATTATGGTCTTTCGCTAATTGACTTGGTACAAATACTTTTTTTAACTATTTTATCCTCTCTTTGTACAATGCACTCCTATTTTTGTCGCATTTGCGTCTTTTTGTCCTACCCTCAGTTCTGCATGATTACAGTTCTTCATTAAATAACTTAGTACAAATACTTTTTTATGCTCTTTTATCATCTCTTTACACAATACAGACATATTTCTGTCCCCTTTATATCTTTTTGTCCTATCCTCAGTTCTGCATGATTACGGTCTTTCGCTAATTGACTTGGTACAAATACTTTTTTTAACTATTTTATCCTCTCTTTGTACAATACAGTACTATTTCTGTTACCTTTGTATCTTTTCGTCCTATCCTCATTCCTATATGATTACAGTTCTTCATTAAATAACTTAGTACAAATACTTTTTTATGCTCTTTTATCATCTTTTTACACAATACAGTACTATTTCTGTTGCCTTTGTATCTTTTCGTCCTATCCTCATTCCTATATGATTACAGTTCTTCATTAAATAACTTAGTACAAATACTTTTTTATGCTCTTTTATCATCT
>DVLQ01000134.1 GCA_018715395.1 Candidatus Coprocola pullicola
CCATGCTTGAAGAGAAGAATTTAATATTCAAAAAAGCTATTGCCATATTCACTCTGCACTCTCAGAACGATGAAAGGCTGTTCATGTCCTCAGATTTCAGCACTCTATCAAGACTTTGTGCCGTGTCCTTAAAGTAGCCAGAAGTACTTGCTATAAACATTTTTCTTCTGCTCCTTCTGCAAAAGAAATTTAAAACCAAAAGCTTTGTGCTGCTGTTCTTTCTGTCTGCTCAGCTTCCAAAAAACGTCTTGGTGTTTATAAAATCTGTGCTGTTTTAAACCGTGAATACGGCTTTAATGTAAGTCCCGGAAGAATTTACAGGCTTATGAAATCTATGAACCTTCCTAAAATATCTACCCGTAAGCCCAAATACTCCTATACTTCCAATCCTTCTTTTGGTAAAAATATACTTAATAGAAATTTTTCTGTTAATACCCTCAACACTGTTTGTGTCAGCAATATTACTTATATTCGTCTTAATGATTGTTTTGTTTACCTTTGTATTCTTATTGATTTATTCTCACACAAGGTTATTTCTTATGTGGTAAGCACTAAAATCGATTCAAATCTTAGTTTTACAGTGATAAGGAAGTATCTGAAAGACAAATAACTTAACGACTGACAGACAGGTTGAAAAAAGTGGTGTCACACTATGTTAAGTGTGACACCACTTTTTTATTGCCAAATGACTTCTTACAACAAGGCACTATTTAATGCTTTAGATGTTTATGATTAGCCAAAGTTGTTCCAGCTTTGCTTTTAGCACTTTTACTAGAGGATTTCGTTGCTAATGTCTTTCCAGCAGCTCCAACTTTTCCACCATGATGAACAGCCATGTTTTCAACCTCCTTTTATTCTCTTGGTAATTTAAGTAAATTATCTCGAGTTGTGTCGTTTGATTCTGAACGGACATATTTTTCTCCATAAGAGCTTAGTGCAGGCACAACATCAGGATAAGGAGAAATGTAGACTTTGATACTCCCTGGATTCTTCTTTAGATAGTCATAAAGAATTGATTTTTTGAAATACCCTGGATTATTGCAGCCATCTACATATATTTCTGCAATTTCTTGAACATTACTGGATCTTTTACACCCATATTCCATTTTGATTTTTTTTGCGTACATCATACTATGTACCTCCTTCTAAAAATTTCAGATAGTTCAGTATTTTGTATGGAGCGACATAATAAACGCAACATATAGTGATTGTGTTTTTCAACGAAAAATGCTAAAATAAATGTAAGAAGTCGGCATTGAATCCTATCGATTATGTCGCTTGCAAAGACAACAGAGCGTGAGTGCGAATCATATTCTGTTGTCTTTTTTATACAACCTCCGTTCCATCTGTGCAACACAAGTATATCACAGGCGTTCCTTAAATGCAACACCTTTTTGTTGCTTTTGTGGAACGAGCATGTTATACTCTTTTTGAAAGGAGTATTTGTATGGAAAATTCGTTTGGAAAATATCTTGTTAAGCTAAGAAACCAAAAAGCTATTAGCCAAAGAAAGCTAGCTGAACTAGCTGGAGTAACTAATTCGACAATCAGCCGACTTGAAGCAGATTTGGTCACACCTGATTTAAAAACTCTTGAAAAGCTTGCTAATGCTTTAGATATCGACAAAACATTGTTGCTAACAAAATGTGGGTATAGTGAAATTCCTGAGGAGTTTGTTATAATAGCACGCAAAACAGGAGAACTCTCAGAGGAGAAACGAGCAGAAGCATATAGAATATTTAATGATACCATTGATAAATTTCTTCTTGATGATGAGGAGGATTGATTATGCGTTACGACTGGGCGAAAATTACCTCCTTAGCGTATTTAACATTATTAGAACTTGATATACATGAATTTCCTATACCTGCCAAAAAAATTAGGTGTAAAGATGTTATAATTAGTAGCTATCAAAAGTATGCTAAAAAAACTGGGCTACCTATTGAAAAAATAACACTTGGACATGAATTAGAAGATGCTTTTCTTCTTAAGGGGTTACGCCCCAATGTCACTCTGATTTTATATAACAAAGAAAAATATGGTCCGCGAATGAAACATACTTTGTGGCATGAAATTGGACATATTAAATGCAGACATAAAAAGCATAGTGAACAAGAAGAAATTGAAGCACATTTTTTTGCCGCACAAGCGAATGCCCTAATATTTTAATTAAAGCCATATCCCAACGGGGATATTCTATCAATGTTCCATTTTTAATGGAATGTTTTGGACTAAGCAAAGAAGCGGCGGAGAAAAAAATGGAGTATTTACAGAAATATAGTTTCAATCATAGTAATGAATATGATGATCTTGTACAGGTACAATTTACTCAATATTTGAATCAAAAATATCCACCTAAAACTAATCATTATTACGATGACTATTTTGAGGATATGGAAAAAGAACGTCAAGGTTGGTATTGACGGAGATTATAGCTCTAAATTTACATACTTTGTTACGCAGTAGAACGCCATTTTTGAGGGTACGAGTATAAAATATCTTCTAATGAATTTTCACACTCTGAAAGTCGCATAAATTAAGGGCGTTTTGCCCTCCACCGCGTAACATTTCTATCTACAAAAGGGACAAATTCATAAGGTTATTGTATGTGAAAAATATGAGCGCGATAATAACTTCCGGTGTTGGGTTATCCGATATTGGATTTTCCGATATCGGGTAATCCGACGTCGGAAAATCCAACGCAAATAAATAAAGATATATAAAGTAAAGATGAATCAATTACAGATTTAATCAATTATCTATTCCATTCCTTTCCGTCAATTTTTCTCTTAAAGAAAACTGCCGGAATAGAAGTGAAAGGAATGGGAATATATTCTCTCATGTTCCATAATTTACAGAGGGCGCAAGCGGTCTATCCGATTGCGCCCTCTTGTCTATTCCGCAGCAAGGACAGAGAAAATCGTCAAGGACGCGAAGCGTGCATTTTATCCTTGACGATTTTCTCTGTCTTTGCTATTCACTATCTGTCAAAATGGAACTGCAAAATTGCTTTAATGAGCTGTGCCTCTAATCTGTCTTGAATATCAGTATCAAAATGCCTTTGAAATACCGAACGATACTTTATGTATCCTCTGTAATGGTACAAGACAGCATTTACGGCTTCCGGCTCTCCGGCTACTGCTTTTTCAATGATTTCAAAAGGTATCAATTTCTTGTTCCTCATGTTCCAATTTCTCCATTTCTTTTCTTAGCTGTTTGAGTGCTGCAATTTTCCAGTAGTTTACCGTCGTTCGGCTTTTCCCATACATTTCTCCGATTTTCTTATCCGTATATCCAAAGAAGAAATACAGTACCAAAACTTCCTGCCATAGCTTGGTTAAACCAGAAAACACTCTTGCCAATCGTTCATTTTCAATTACAATTCTCTCGCCGCACACAATAAATTCTGTCGAACTTGTTTGTTTCACAAAATAGCTGTCTGTTGTAGATGGATTGTAATACCTTTCTTCCATGAGATAATCAAGGGATATTTCCCGTTTCTGCCGTCTGCCAATATCCCGATAGGCAGACATGGAAGCATTGCGGAGAACAACTTTACAAAAGGCTGCAAAAGTGTATTCGATATGCTCTTTGTATTGCTCTGAATCGTTCATTGTTTCACCCCCCCTTTCTTCCCATAAGGGTTATTACAACAAATACCTATACAATAGAAAAACTCATGGGCATTTGAAGATTATTCGATACAAACACACACTAAATGATTTGATAGTCCGTTGCAAGATACAGTTTTTTGATAAGTTAAGCACACCATGTAAGCAAAAAACGAGCACGACAGCACTTCCTCAATACCGCCGTAGTTTTTCAGAATATAATGAGTAAACGCAAAGAAGCGGCGGCTTTGAAAATCAAAGCCACCGCTTCATAGACGCATGAAAATATTTACTGTACGACGGCTTTTTTCTTTTGCCGTCGTCCGGCAATTCATATCAGATGTTCAATATTTCCCGACTGTATCTCGGATATATGTTGCATAATACGCTCCTTAGACCAATCCCACCATTTTATTTTTAACAAAGTGTCAATCGTATCTTGTGAAAAACGCTTTCTTATCGTCTGTGCAGGTACACCGCCAACGATTGTATAAGGTGGAACATCTTTCGTAACAACTGCACGCGTTCCAATAATTGCACCGTCACCAATCGTAACACCTGATAAAATGACCGCTTCATAACCAATCCAAACATCATTCCCGATAACAATATTCCCCTTGTTATCCCATGCTTTCGTAATATTCTTTACATCTAATCCCCATTCTTCAAAAAAGATAGGAAATGGGTAGGTTGACAAGGAAGATGACGTATGATTTGCGCTATTGAAAATAAATTTTGCTCCGCATGCTATGGAAGAAAATTTTCCAATTATCAGTTTATCTTTATTAACTGGATATTGGTACAAAACATTGTTCTTTTCAAAATCTTTTGGTTCTCTGACAAAATCATTATATATCGTATAATCTCCAACTGTGATATTAGGATTGGTAATAACATTTTGCAGATAAACCGTTTCTTTATCCTTTGAACGAGGATAGATTTTCTGCTGCATGACTACTCCTTTCCTGCTTCGCTGACGGAAACACAAACTTTGTAATATGTTCAAAGTGGTTATTCTCTGCATACCATACTGCCTGTTCTTTCGCAGAGTAAACAAATGAAACTCTAGTAGCCCATTCACCCTCTTGCCGAACAGTATGAAGCAATGAAAATGCGTCAGAGATTGAAAAATCATTTTTATAGCTGTCTAATAATTGCAGAGCTCTTTCGTATCGGTCATCACCCTGCACAATAAATTTTTTTGTGCTTTCCGGCTTCATCAAAGAGTAATTCGTTATCAAGGAATATCTTTTATGTTCTTCCCAATACCCAATCCCAGGCTCGATTATCAACACGCGCCCATGAACATCTGATAACATCGCCTGCATCGTAACGTCCGGCGCATAGGTAATCTTCTTTGACTTTACAATTTGAAGCACTTCGTCAAAAGAAAGCTGTGCTTTGATAAACTGCTCCATCAAATCTGCAATCGTCATACAGTTTTGGCTGTCTTGATATGTTCCAGCAGAGTTTCCATGTACATATAACAACGTTCCAACATTTCCATTTTTATTAACTCCATGATAAGAATGGTACGTTCCGTCTGGTCGCAAAATTCCGATATAGAAACGCTCCTTTTCTTCAATCACTTTATGTTTCCATACAGAGAGGTCAATATCAAAATTGAACCCTGTAATCATATCATCTCCACGATAAACAAATCTGGTACACATAACATTCACCTTTCATAAAACTTTCTTATGTCTTTCTTTTATTTTACCGCCATTATGGTAGAGATTCTATATACCATACAATACAAACCAATCTGTATAAAATAAGAGGCTGTAAAACACAGCCCCTTACGATTATTTCTGATATATAATTTTCCGGACAGCATAGAAAGATAAACCATATTTTTCAGACAGGCATTCCATAGAAATGCCATTCTGATACTCTCTTTTTATTTGCTCATTCCGTTGTTCCAATTCTTGCCGATAGCCGGAAACTTCTCCCCAACGCTTTTGCTGCTCCTGTTCGATAGGAACATAGATATATCCACCTTGAACATAACTCTGTAATTCTTTTACCAATGCGTCTGGAAGAATCAGTTTTGCATTAAAATACTTCATGCGGACTTTCCTCCTTGATGTGATAGTCAAGTAGCAAAGCCAGCATTTCTATTCTGCGACTATGATTACTCCATGCAAATGTCGCAATCTACTGGCTTTGCATGGAGGAAAACATCATTTTTCCTTTTTTCATTTATGCACATCTTAATCACTTCTTCCTTTTTTCAAAAAAATATCTGCTTGAATTTAGTGTAGCACAATCATAATTTTCTATCAACCAATCAAAAAATTCTTTTTCATACTTTTGGCGTTTCTAAAAATTTCCCGTATCAATGAGTAAAGAAAGAAAATCAAAATTTTTTCGTAAAACTTCGGCAAAATCACTGCGTGCGGTGTAGTAGGGAATGAAAAGAAAAGCAGAGGGTTTGGGAAACTTCCCAACAAGCAAAATGCAGCGCATTTTACGGAAAGGGTACCCCTTTCCTATGCTTGCTAAGAAGTTTTCCATTTCATCAAATACGAAAGGACGGGAAAGGAATGGAACGGAAACAAGAGCATAAAGATAACGAATTTTTGCCAAAACGCGGCAATCCTCAACACGAAACGGTTACTTATGAAATCGGCGGTACATTTTATGAAGTATCTACTTCCTGCGGCGGTTCGGAACTGCTCTATGACCAAATGAAACGCCTTATCAAAGAGGAATCCGGCAAAACGCCTGCTGACAAGAAAAGTGAAGTCCGCTATAATAAAGACAGCAACCTGTTTGTCGGGCGTTCATTACAGGAGGAATGAACACATGACAGCATATACCAATAAGCCCGAACAGATAACAGCATTATACGCCCGTCTTTCACAAGAGGACGCGCTTGACGGCGACAGCAACAGTATTGTCAATCAGAAAGCAGTTTTATCAAAATATGCCGCTGACAATGGCTTTACAAATCCGGTATTTTTTATTGATGACGGCGTTTCAGGAGTAACCTTTGACCGCCCGAATTTTAACCGCATGATTGCAGAGATTGAAGCCGGAAATGTGGGAACGGTTATCGTCAAAGATATGTCCCGCTTGGGGCGTGATTATTTGAAAGTCGGCTACTATACGGAAATCTTTTTCGTTGAAAGAGATGTACGCTATATCGCTATCAATGATGGCGTGGACAGCGCAAAGGGTGACAATGATTTTACCCCGTTCCGTAACCTGTTCAACGATTTTTACGCGAAAGATACCAGTAAAAAGGTAAGAGCAATCAAGAAAGCACAAGGCATGGCAGGAGAACATCTGACGAAACCGCCTTATGGCTACAAAGTTGACCCTGCCGACAAAAAGAAATGGATTGTGGACGAAGAAGCTGCCGCTGTTGTAAAACGGATTTTTGATTTGTGTATCGCCGAAAAGGACCCATGCAGATAGCGAAAATCCTTAAAGCAGATAAGATAATGACAGCAAAAGCCTATTATGCAAAGCAAAAGGGAAAGCCGCTTCCTGAAAATCCCTATCGTTGGAAAGACTGTACGATAGTTGGTATCTTAGAGCGTATGGACTACTGCGGTCATACCGTAAATTTCAAAAGCTACTCAAAATCCCATAAACTGAAAAAGAGGATTCCCACCACAAAGGAACAACAAGCGATTTTCCGCAATACCCATGAAGCAATCGTTGAGGAAGCTGTTTTTGAACGGGTACAGGAATTACGGGCAAACAAACGCCGTCCCACAACAGCGGAACGACAAGGATTGTTCTCCGGCTTAGTCTATTGCGCCGATTGCGGAAGCAAACTGCATTTTGCCACTTGCAAGAGTTTTGATGGCAGACAAGACCATTACCGTTGTGCAAAGTACAAGAGCAATACAGGAAGCTGTACCGCACACTTTATCCGGGAAGAAACGCTGAAAGCAATCGTCCGGCAGAAGATATTTGATGTAACGGCAAGGTTTATTGAGAATATCATGGATTTTCGTGAAATGGTCTATCAGCAGCAGTTTGCGGAAGCAGAAAAGAAAATGCGTTGGCAGAAAAAACAACTGGAACAGGCAAGAAAACGCATTGCAGAACTTGACCGTATTTTCAAGCGGATTTATGAGGACGACATCAACGCAACCATCAGCCATGAGCGGTTTTTGAAGCTATCCGCGGAGTATGAAGCAGAACAAAAGGAACTAACAGAAATGGTAAAAACAGAACAACAGGAAGTTGATACCTATGAGCAGAATAAAATGGACTTTGACAGTTTTGCCGCCATTATCCGCAAGTATGTAGGGATAACGGAATTAACGCCCACTATCGTCAATGAATTTGTGAAGAAAATTATTGTCCATGCACTGGAGAAGATAGACAGCAAGCGTTTTCAGAAAGTGGATATTGTCTTTAACTTCGTGGGAGAAATCCATCTGCCTGACGAGCCGCAAACAGAACAAAAAGAAACTAATAAACAGGAAAAGACGGCATAGCCCTTGAATGGGACTATGCCGCCTAATCGGAAGATACTTCCTTGTAACCTGAAATCCTTGATTTTATTGGGTTTTAAAAAAGTTAAAAAAATGCTTTTTTTCTTCCAAAATTTTTTAAACTACCTTTTTTTCTCTTTTTTATGGCTCACAAAAAATGTCAATTCCTTTTTTCAACCTTCCTACAATCCTTGATATCCCGGCATTTCCCTCGTTTTTAGCAGTTTTCCCATTTTTTTGTTTTTTGACATTCTTTCTAGTGAATAACACTAAATTTTCTATTCCATTTGTTAATTCAATTTCCACTCCTGGAATTTTGTTGACAGCGTCTTCTATACCCTGTGCCAATGTTTTTACATAGCCTAACACGTTAGTAGCTAGATCCAAAAACAATATTTGTACAGCCGCTACAGGGTCTTTAAAAACATTTGCAAAAAAGTTGATAAAAGCCGCCACTGTATTCCAAATGCGTACAAAAATATTGTGAAAAGTAGTCCGAAAGACGCTGAAAATTCCTGCTACAATACCTACCGCCGAAATATTTGTTTTTTTCCATTTGTTAATGGCTTTTACTGCCAAAAATATAATGGCAATCAAAAGCACAATGGC
>DVLQ01000015.1 GCA_018715395.1 Candidatus Coprocola pullicola
AAATTCAAGAAACGAAAAGTTATCCTACTCTAATCCCTAGCCTCAATTCATTTCCAGCAATCAAAAGTCTATATTTTAAGACTTTCTTATAAGCAAAATTTGATTACCACCGAGTAAAAATCTGCATTTCATGGCTTTCTCCAAAACAAAGCTTGTAAAAGAAATAAGGCTTTTTTCACATACTAAAGCAAGCTATACCATAGCCTGCCTAAACTGTAAAAAAACTTCTTTTATTTGGCAGAAAAATTCAAGAAACGAAAAGTTATCCTACTCTAATCCCTAGCCTCAATTCATTTCCAGCAATCAAAAGTCTATATTTTAAAACTTTCTTGTATGCAAAATTTGATTGCCACCGAGTAAAAGTCTATATTTCAAGGTTTTCTCCAAGACAAAACTTGTAGAAGAAATAAGGATTTTTTCACATACTAAAGCAACCTATACCATAGCCTAACCTAGACTGTAAAAAACTTCTTTTATTTGATGAAAAATTCAAAAAAACAAAAGTTATCCTACTCTAATCCCTAGCCTCAATTCATTTCCAGCAATCAAAAGTCTATATTCCAAGGTTTTCTCCAAGACAAAACTTGTAGAAGAAATAAGGCTTTTTCCACACGCTGAAATAGGCTATACCATCGCCTGACCTAGACTGTAAAAAAACTTCTTTTATTTGGTTGAAAAATTCAAAAAAACAAAAGTTACCCAAACGCCCCCCCTAGCCTCAATTCATTTCCACCAATCAAAAGTCTATATTTTAAGACTTTCTTATAAGCAAAATTTGATTACCACCGAGTAAAAATCTGCATTTCATGGCTTTCTCCAAAACAAAGCTTGTAAAAGAAATAAGGCTTTTTCCATACGCTAAAGCAGGCTATGGTATAGCCTGCTTTTTCATAAAAAAGAATTCATTTAATTTTTATACCGACTTGTTGCAGTATAATCTATTGTACCATCTTCTCTAATTCTGTTTAAAACATATGTACCATCCGCCTGTTGGGTCACATTTACTGTAATTGCTCCAATATTTGGATTTTCCGGAGCCAAAAAACGTATTTTAACTATACCATCATTCATAACAGATTCTATTTTTACAGGCACGTCCAAATCATTCCGAAACCGAAAATCAATGCTTCCCCAAGACGCTGTGGCATCTCTTCCATTAGGCATATATCCCACTTTTAAAGAATGATTTCTTCTTTCTGTTATCGTCATACCTGAATAGAGAGAAGCTTGATATAATGTAGAAGAAATTTGACAAATTCCACCGCCAATGCCTGTCGATACTTCACCATTTACATAAATAGCAGCTTCTTTGTAATCTGCGCCATTATGACTGTTTTGTAATATTACGTCATTATAAGAAAAACTTTCCCCAGGCTCTAATATCATGCCATTGATAGAATCGGAAGCAAGACGCATATTATAGTTTCTATTTAAAGAATCAGCTCCTGTATATTTTGTTGTATAAGAAGCAATATCATAGTCAAAATTCAATTCTTCCACATTTTTCTGTGCCGGCATCAACTCTATCATAGGTTCTTCTATTATAATAAAAGGTTCTTCCTCTACTTGTACACTTTCTGATACAACAGGTGTTGTTGTATTTTCTGCTATTGTTGCTACAGGCGTATTATTTGCTACCATTGTTACCAACAATAAATCTGCTACTGATTTGAGCATATTCCTTTCACTCCCTGTTTTTAAAATTACAGATATACTGCTTTTTCTATTATACTTATTTTATATAAGCTATGCAATATGTTCCACATGACACAATACTGCAAATCTGCTTTTTATATATAAAAAAACAAGCTGTTTTTACAAAAACAACTTGTTTTTTATTCAATTTTATTGTGATAAAGTCATGTTGCTTTTTTAAAAATTATGCCACCGGTTCTACTGCCCCCTGATAATTTTGTTCTATAAAACTTTTTACTGCATCGCTTTTTAATACTTCTATCAATTTTTGCAATTCTGGTCTTTGTGTGTCTTCTGCTCTTACAGCAACAACATTTGCATATGTCTGAGCACTCACAGAATCACTTGCTTCTTTTGCCAATGCATCACTAATGTTAAATCCGGCTCCAACAGCATAGTTGCCATTGACCACTGCTAAATCAACATCCTGCAAAGAACGTGGTACTTGCGCTGCTTCTACTTCTACAATTTCTAAATTGTGAGGATTTTCTAAAATATCCAATTTCGTTGCATTGATGCCTGCATCTGCATTGATTGTCAAAAGTCCGTTTGCTTCTAACAATAATAATGCTCTCGCTTCATTAGTAGGGTCGTTTGGCACAGCCACTTTAGCGCCTTCCGGTACATCTGTCAAAGAAGTTGTTTTTCCTCCATAAATACACATTGGTTCATAATGAACTGTACCAATGGAAACTAAATCTGTACCATTTTCTTCATTGGAATTGATAAGATATGGCTCATGCTGGAAAAAGTTTGCATCTAATTCTCCGCTTGCCAATGCGATGTTTGGTTGAATATAGTCAGAAAATTCTACTACTTCTAAGCTAATCCCCTCTGCCGCCAAAGTATCTTTTACAGATTCCAATATTTCGGCATGAGGCGTTGGTACAGCGCCTACTTTAATTGTTACAGTTTCTGTTTCTGTGGATGATTGTGCTTGTGATGTTTGGGCATCTTCCGTTGTTTGTTCTGTGGAACTGCTGCACCCTACAAAACCCCCTGCTGTCAACACAGTTCCTAATAATAAAGCTAATACTCTTTTTTTCATGTTTTTTCCTCCCTTAATCTTTTATGATTGTGTTATATTAAAATGATATAGACAACAGCTCCTTATGGAAAGTACAATAAAATTAGAACAAAACATTTTCTCTTAGAAAGGAACTTGTTACTATGCATAGATATAAAAATTACTTTTAAATATTTTGCTATTTCTTGTCCTTATTATTTTTCTCATTGACTTTATTGTTATGGAAAAGAGCATTATGGATATGGAATCTGCTTTTGATATCCTTTCCAATTTTTTGTTTTATTATCATTTTATCCATAGCTATTTTTATTTGTTCCCACAAGCGTCTGCTTCTGTTACAGTTGTTACATACACTCAACAACAAGCAAAACACTGACTTTTATTTTAAAAATTTTTCAAGTGTTCACTTTTATTTGTATACGCTTTTTCGAAATTATATTTTTAAAATTTTTTCTGTATTTTTGTAGGAAATTAACCCAATTTCTTTTATCAAAGTCTTTTATCGCTTATTTTAGCAATTCTCATACCAACCTCTTGTAATATTTGTACAATAACAACAAGAAGTATCACTGTTATAAACATAATATCCTCTTGATATCTATAATAACCATAGTTCATAGCAATGGCGCCCAAGCCTCCGCCGCCAATAGCTCCCGCCATAGCAGAATAAGCCAATATCGTGGTAACAGAAATAGCACTTCCTACCAGTAAAGAGGGCTTTGCTTCAGGCAAAAGTACTTTAAACATAATTTGAAAAGGGGACGCTCCCATAGACTCTGCCGCTTCAATCACACCTTTATCCACCTCTTTTAAGGAGGATTCTACCATACGTGCGATAAAAGGTGCCGCTCCAATCACCAAAGGCACAATCGTTGCCTTAGAGCCAATGGTCGTACCCATAATAGCCCTTGTAACAGGTATTACGGTGATCATTAAAATTAAAAACGGAACAGAACGCAACACATTTACAATAAAGCCTAATATTTTATTTAGCCATACAATAGGATAAATTCCATCTTTATCTGTACATACCAACGCCAGCCCCACTGGAAGCCCTATGATATAAGCTACCAATGTAGAAATCAATGTCATATATAATGATTCATAGATTCCTACTCCCAGCATTTGCAGCATACCTTCTTTAAACATAATCTACCTCCTCAAAATTGATGTGCTTACTCTCCAAATAAGCTAACATTTTTTTTGCCATTCTTTCATCCGGAGGCAACTGTACCACCATCTGACCATATGCCTGACCGTCAATGTTTCTTGTATTAGCATACATAATATTTACCACTGCCTGACACTCCAATATCATATTTGCCAAAATAGGCTCAAAAGAAGTTTCTCCATCAAATACAATACGGCAATATCTTGTATTACTGTCATCAAAATTTGCCTGTGGGCGGCTTTCACTATACACAAGCTGTTTTCCAACGGCAGATTTTGGCGCTGTAAATATTTTTTCCACTGTGCCAAGTTCTGCAATTTTACTGCTGTCTATAATGGCAACCCTTTGACAAATTTCTTCAATAACACTCATTTCATGGGTAATCACAACCACTGTAATGCCCAATCTTTTATTGATATCTTTTAAAAGCTCTAATATACTTCTTGTAGTATTTGGGTCTAATGCACTTGTTGCTTCATCACACAAAAGCACCTTTGGATTGGTTGTCAAAGCTCTTGCAATGGCAACCCTTTGTTTTTGTCCTCCTGAAAGCTGGGAAGGGTAAGAATGTTTTCTATCAGCCAATCCTACAATTTCCAACAGTTCCTCCGCTCTTTTTCTTGCCTGTTCTTTTTTGACACCTGAAATTTCAAGAGGAAAACAAACATTTTCTAACGCCGTTCTTTGCATCAGCAAATTAAACTGCTGAAAAATCATACCCATAGACTGTCGGGCTTTTCTTAGTTCAGCCGCACTTAACGCTGTCAAATCTCTGCCGTCAAATATCACTTGCCCTTCTGTAGGTCTTTCTAAAAGGTTGATACAACGCACTAGAGTACTTTTGCCGGCGCCACTCATACCAATAATGCCAAATATTTCTCCCTTTTGAATTTTTAAGTTAATTCTATCCAATGCATGTACAATACCGTTTTTGGTAGAAAAAGATTTGCTCATTTCTCTTAATTCAATCATCACATTTTCCTGCTTTATTTCCATGTTCTCCACCTCAGATATTACATTATGTCTTCTGCTACAAAAAAAGCTCTCGCCCTAGGAAAACCTCCATAGGGACGAGAGCATATCCGCTTCGTGTTACCACCCTAGTTCGCTCATACCTCACGATATGTGCCTTATCAAGTGCGAGCTGTTTTGCTGACACTCTAACGCTGTTACGGGCGTTCCCGTCATAGTCTACTCACAGAACATTTCTGCTTTCCTTATGCAGCTCCAAGACCATCTTCTGCTTTTTCCAAACCATTCTCTTTCAGCCTGCAAGAACTCTCTGTAGATTTTTTCAAAGCATACTCTTCTTTTCATCGCCTTTTGTATTCATTTCTTAATGATACTTATTATACTTTGTTTCTTTCATTTGTCAAGCACTTTTTATTTTATCTGTTAAAAATAAAATAGAAACATCATCTTTATTCTACCATGGTTTCAGAATTTTTTTGCTGTGCAAATGTAATATCGTCATATATAAATTGATGTATCATCTGTGCAGCTTCCTCCAAATCATATCGATATACCCATAGCCTTACTCCTTCCACTTCTGTTACAACCCTTTCTCCTGCCACTTGAATATAATCATTAGGAAAGCTGTCTTGTTCCAAAATTAAATTTTTATTCATCGCAACAGGTATCATTTGCAACATTTCAGTATCTGTCAGAGAAGTTTCCATCATAGACATAAATTTTTTGATATAAGAAGGATATTGCAAAGGGCTAATTTCTGCTCTTTTTTCAAAAAGACATTGCATCACTTTTCTTTGTCTGCTGGTACGCATATCGTCACTGTCAATTTGTCTGATTCTGGAATAACTAACAGCTTGCTCCCCATTAAGATGTACAAAACCTGATTGTTGTACTTTTTCTGCGCCAAAAGGCACATATTTATTCAATTCCACTCTTTCTGTTTCACTTAATTCTACGTCAATGCCCCCCATTTCTTCTATAATATCCGCCAACTGCTCAAAATTTACAGTGATATAGTCTGTAATGTCCAGTCCAAAATTTTCGTTTAACGTTGCCATTGCCAATTCTGCGCCTCCATAGGAATAAGCATGTGTAATTTTAGTCCTTCCATATTTGGGAATATTGACATAAGTATCTCTTGCAATAGAAATCATTTTCACTTTGCCTCGATTGCCATCAACAGAAACTATCATAATGGCGTCAGAATTTCCTGTATCATCACCATTTCTGGAATCCACACCAAATACTGCCACATTTTTAATTTTCATTTCTGTAGATTGTTTTTGATTTTCTGTACTGACATTTAAAGCAGATTCATCTATTGTTTCTCTTTTCAAATCCTTTGTATAATACCGAAATGCCGCAAAAGCCCCTACTGCCAGCAAAAGCGCTATAATAAATGTAATGCAAATAGTTTTTAAAAAAAGTCTTCTTAGTTTATGTTGTTTTTGTTTTCTTTGTACTCGTTTTCCTGTTGATGGTCGTTTCATTTGTGATTCATACGACACTTTTTGTTTGTTTTTCCCTTTCACCACTTCACCCTCCAAAATAAAAACCACTGCATTTTTTTGTAATTATTTTTCTTTTGTTATTATCATTTTTATTTTTGTAGTATATCATAATTCTATATTTTTTGACAATAACGCCTCTCTTACAAAATTCTTAATATACATATTACTATTTTTTTCTGTAAAAAAATACCCACTCGCCTAGCGAGTGGTTTTTCTCATGCGGGCATAGCCCTCTGTTCCCCACTTATGCGTAACGCATAACCTAGTCTGTCAACTGCTCCTGTGTTATCTGCTACCCTAAAAAGAATTTTCCAATTTCAGTGTTAGCTGCTCTCTCAGTTGATTTTCTCTTAATGAATTGCTATTGTATCTACATTTTTCTGCTGTATCAACATAATAACATGCTCTGTTTCTATATTTGTATTTCAACTCATGAAATTGTTCCTATCGCATTGTACTGCTTTTCCCTTTCAAACGCCAATCAAATTTGATACACTCTTTTTAAGCAATATCTTTACCAGTATATGTACATGGTCTGGACATACTCGTCCATATATTCATCCTTTCCATTTACACAATTTTCTCAATATTTTCCTTATTGCTTTGCCTTTTTTAGTAATAAAACACTTTTCTCTTCTATTTTGAGTGTAATGAATTGTGATATTTGCAATTCTATTTTGTATGGGATAAACGATATATATCCGTAATACCCATATCTTTTCTATCTCAACATTGGAAGGCTTTTTGAACCATGCGTCAACGCATAGTTTTCTTTACACAAAAAGGTCGTCTTATTTTTAGACGTCCTCAGAATATAAACAAACTATATTTTTTAAAATACAATACAAAGAAAAGGCTTGACAAACGAAACATTTCTCAAGTAAAATCCATAACCAAAATTTCCCACAAGCAAAACAGTAGGTTTCAATCCATTTATGCCAATGAAACGAACTGTTTATACTTCTATCTACTGATCAAAAACTTAAATGAAATGTATCTTTGACCAAGGCTTGTCAACTTTGCCTACACTTTCAGAACTTCTTATTTTCAGACGTTCTTTTCACTTTAATCTATCTCCATTGCTGCCTTCTGGTATAATTGATAAAAATGATTTGTAGGTCCCACTCCATGACCAATATCCAATGCATGTTCAATGGCAACAGTAATATATTCTTTGGCAATCTGAATCGCTTCTTGCGGTGTTTTTCCCTTTGCCAAATTTGCAGCAATAGCAGAGGAGAGGGTACATCCTGTACCATGTGTATTTTTTGTGGGGATTCTTTTTGCTTTTAGAGAAATATAATTTTCTCCGTCAAAGAGAACATCTGTAGCATCATTTTCTAAATGCCCTCCTTTGATTAACACATTTTTTGCCCCCATGTCATAAATCATTTTTGCTGCTTTTTCCATATCTGGCAACGTTTTGATAGAAAGTCCTGTCATCACTTCTGCCTCCGGCAAATTCGGCGTCACCACATCAGCCAAAGGAATCAGTTCTTTTATTAATGTTTCTTTTGCCTCCGGCTGCATTAAATCAAATCCGCTTTTTGATATCATTACAGGGTCAATTACAATATTTTTTGCCTGATATTGTCTTAACTTTTCTGCAATGGCATGGATTGTGTCAATTTTGGAAACCATTCCTACTTTCACAGCATCTACCTCAATATCTGTAAAAATAGCGTCTATTTGCCATCTAATGATTTCAGGGGTAATGTCTTGACACCCAAAAACACCTCTTGTATTTTGTACCGTTACAGCAGTAATCACACTCATTCCATAAGTTCCTTGTGCTGAAAATGTTTTTAAATCGGCTTGTATCCCCGCTCCTCCGCAGCTATCGCTTCCTGCAATTGTCAAAACGT
This sequence comes from Candidatus Coprocola pullicola, assembly GCA_018715395.1. Taxonomy (GTDB): domain Bacteria; phylum Bacillota; class Clostridia; order Lachnospirales; family Anaerotignaceae; genus Coprocola; species Coprocola pullicola. The sequence continues at coordinate 8,242 of DVLQ01000015.1, forward strand.
GTTTCATTTTAAATACTCCTTTCTTCTTTTACAATTTTTTTTGCCATATTTACAAAAGTTCTTGATTTTAATATGATTACAGCAATGATACTTCCTCCCGTTGTACTAATCAAAAATGGTACAACATAGGCAAATGCGCCTACTGCATTTCCCATCACAAATGTTGCAATGGGCACTGCCAAAAATCCGCCCAGTATTGCTGTTCCAAAAACTTCTCCTATTGCTGTTGCATAGTTATTTTTTGTAATACGATAGATTTGTCCGGCCAGCAACGCTCCTATCATACTGCCAGGAAATGCCATTAAAGACCCTGTTCCCATAAAATTTCTTAATAGAGAAATACAAAAGGCGTTGACTACGCCATACCAAGGACCAAGCAACACTGCCGAAAGCACATTGATAGTATGCTGTACAGGAAAACATTTTGAAGCCCCTATGGGAATGTATATCATTTGTCCTGCTAAAACGCCTATAGCAATCAAAAGTGCCGAAATGGTTAATTTTCTTGTTTTCATAAATTTTTTCCTTCTTTCTTTTATACATATATTTTCAGTGAAAGAACATACAAGTATAAATATTATTACCAAAAATTACTAGGGTCACCTATTCAATACTTTTTTTGAAATACTCGCTCCAACGTATTTTTGAAAAACAATCAAAAAGCCTTAAAACTTCCTTTTTTTAAACAAGCAAAGCTGCCAAGTCTACTTGAAAATATTTTGCTGTCTAAACTCCTGCTGTTATAGACAAAACAAATCTATAACCGGTTTGATTCAATATTACTTTTTTTAAATATAAATCGTTTCTTTTTATATTCTCTATCATAAATGCATTACTGCCTCTTTATTGATAGATTGTACATAGTCTAATCTGAAACAGTAATTTCATAATCTATCTAAATTTTAATGTTTGGTTTTAAAAATCGCTATCTTTTGCAATGGTATGTATTTTTGTTTTACAAATCAAACCTGTTGCTTATCCTATTTATTTTATCACCAATCCCTTTCTTTTAACAAAACACTTTTATCTGCCTCAAACAATGTTTTGTTTTGGATTTATACAAAAAAGCTTTTAATACTATAAAAACCATTTCTCTCACAAAAAAAGCACAGCAGGAAACCGTTATCCTATCTGTGCCTATTTTTAACGCTTCCCTACGCTAGTATCATCTAGATCAGGTTCAAGGGTATAAAGCAATGGCTTTATTCTCAGCCGAACTGTATCGGCACCCCCAGCAATCCATATTCTTTTTTAAGCATAACATTGTTTTAAAACACTGTCAATTATTTTTGCGTTACTGTTGTAATAATATATCCCTTTCCGTCAGACTTTTTTTCTACTTTCATTGCCAATGCTTCTGCCAGCTCTACCACATGAAAATATAAATCTCCATCTACAGTATAGCCTTGAATAGATACATTTGCCCCATTTATTTCAACATTGTAAGGACTTTTTTTGGTAATACACTTTCCGCTGGTATCCAAAAGCATTTCGTTTCCGATAGAAGTATAAACGCCTCCTGTTATGATTTGTACTGTATTTGTTTTGCTGTCATATTTTACTTCAAATTGATTTTTTGTCCCGGAAACAATAGCCGCAAAATCTCTTAATTTGATATAATCTTTCTCCATAATACGATAAAAATTGGCTCCTATTGTTTTTTGGTCTATCATCAATGACCCTGCCCAAAAAGGTGTTCTTGCCATATTCACCAAATCTAAGTCATAGGGTTTGATATAATCTGTATAAATACCATAACAGCCTGCATTTAACATAGCTTTAAAATCAAGTATTCTATTTACAGTATGTGCGTATACTTTGATTCCTTTTGCCGTTAGTTTTTGCACATTTTCTTTTTTTACTGCTTCATAATTAATTGTCACCACATCAATGCCATTTGAGGCACAAAAAGACGCTATCTCGTCATAATTGGGATTGGGAGTTTGATATAGCGTATAAATCCAGTTTTCAAAAGGATAAATTTGTTTTATGGTTGTCATCATTTCATTGTTATAAATCTGTACCACAATTCTATTTAATATATCTTCCCTTCCCATATTTTTTGCAATATTTACAATGGATTGAAATTGGGTTTTTACTTTTTGTGTATCAGTATATTTGGTATCAGTAATCAAATAAATATCTTCATATTCTGCCAAAAGTTCAAAAAGCTGCGCTGCTGTTAAAGGAGTATATCTAAAATTAATTTTTTCATTTACAAAACGATTTGCTGTCATAGCTGTAGAGCCATTTTGTACCTGTTGTTCTAAATTATAATAAGAATCTTGGTCAAAATCATGGCGTACTACAACAACCCCATCGCTTGTCAAAGAAAAATCTGCTTCCAATACCTTATACCCATTTTCCCAAGAATGGATAAAGGCTTCTTTGGAATTAGTTTCTTTTTTGTCTTCAATAGCTCCTAATGCATGCGCCACAAGGCGGTTTTGCTCATACCATTTTTTTGTTTGCGCTTGTGCCGATATAGGAAATAATAAAAATATCACTGCAAAAAAGACAACTCCAATTTTTCTTTTTATCATATTCTCACCTCGCTGTTTCTGTTTTTGTAAAACAAAAAGGGCCGTTTTCCAACACCCTTTTATCATATCTATTATTGTTATTCTTCCTCATCTTCTTCATACAAATCATAAAAAGCATTGGAAACCTTT
>DVLQ01000135.1 GCA_018715395.1 Candidatus Coprocola pullicola
CACATGCTGGTAGAAATACCGCGGAAAATGAGTGTATCAAGTTTTATGGGGTATTTGAAAGGAAAAAGCAGCACGATGTTATATGAGCAATTCAGTGAGTTGAAATATAAATATAGAAACAGAGAATTTTGGCCTAAAAAGGATATTATGTGGACACAGCAGTAAAAAATGCAGAAAGAATAGCCAAATATATAGCGAATCAATTAAGGGAGGGTCAACTGGGAGAACAACTAACACTGGAATCGGAAAACCCTTTTAAGGGTAGCAGGTAACAGGGACGCAGTTGGCAGATCAGGTTATGCGTTCACGCATAAGAGAGGAACAGAGGGCTATGCCCCCATGAGAAAAACCACCCGCTAGGCGGGTGGATGCTTTTTTGCCATTGAATATCCATAGAAAATAAATAAAAATATCAGTTATGCACACTGATATTTATTTCTGACAAAGGGTTTCTTTATATCATTCTACATTTTGCTTTATTCCATATTTTCAGGTTATAATATAATTATAGATATATCAAAAGAGGTGATAGCATGAGCGAAAAAACATATATTGTCATTCAGTTGAGTGCATGGAGCGTGGGCTTGATCCATTGACAACGAACCTCGTGGTTGCTGATACAAGCCGAACAGACAAAACTATTTGTCTTGCAGTGTCACCTTCTCTGAAAGCAATGAGAATCAAAGGCAGACCAAGACTTTTTGAAGTTATACTGAAAGTTAAAGAAATTAATTATGAAAGAAAAATCCGCCTGCAAAGCAAAGAATTGATAGGTTCCTTTTATGATGCCAATGAATTGCAAGAGTATTCTGCTTTAGCAGTTGACTATATCGTAGCGCCGTCAAGAATGAGCTATTATATCAAGCAAAGTGCTTACATCTATGATATTTATATGCAATTTGTTTCGCCGGAGGATATTCATGTTTATTCCATCGATGAGGTGTTTATGGATGTGACGCCTTATTTGAAAACCACTAGACTGACTGCTAGAGAATTTTCTATGAAAATCATCCAACAGGTTTTGAAGAAGACTGGTATTACAGCCACAGTTGGTATTGGTACCAATCTGTATTTGGCTAAAGTTGCTAGGAACATTAGAGCCAAGTATATACAAATGGATGAAAACGAAGTGCGTATTGCACAGCTGGATGAAATGTCATATCGCAGACTGTTGTGGGATCATAGACCATTAATAGATTTTTGAAAAGTTGGACGAGGCTATGCCAAAAAGTTGCAGGAAAATGGTCTGTTTACCATAGGAGATATTGCAAGATGATCCATTGGAAAAGATACAGATTTTCATAATGAGGAGTTAATATATAAACTCTTTGGCATCAATGAGAACTGCTGATTGACCATGCCAGGGGTTGGGAGCCTTGTACGATTGCGGATATCAAAGTGTATAAACCCGAAAATAACAGTATGGGTTCCGGACAGGTACTACATTGTCCATATCCAAATGAAAAAGCAAAAATGGTGTTGATGGAAATGGCAGATCAGCTTGCTTTGGATCTTGTGGAAAAAGGTATTGTTACTGATCAGCTGGTTTTGCCCATAGGATATGACAAGGAAAACCTGAACGATACCGAAAAAATACATTCCTATACAGGCAAGATTAAGATAGACCATTATGGCAAAGTAGTCCCACAACATGCACAAGGTACTATTTCACTTATTAAACACACTTCTTCCGGTAAAAAGATTATTAATTCAGCGAAGTATCTTCTTCAGACACCCATGGAGGATTTCATGGTGACGGCGTTTTTTGCACAGCACTTCAATTTAGCGCTGATACTGTTTTGGAAGAAATAAAGAGTAATTTAGACTGGAAGGAATTTCCTTTGGATGAAACAGTGCAGACTATTGTTTATGGAATATCAGAAGATACTTACAGTATTGGACCGTTTTTGAATGATGAAGAAGGAAATCCAATTGTGCCTGAGATGCAAAACGGATACTATCTGCCATAGATAGACAAACAGGTCAAAAAACAGATATTTTAAGCCGTGCATCTTTTAACCTTACAGTCTGCCTTTATGATATAGATACAAATATTTTGTATATTTGCAAACTGGATACATGATTTGATTTTTTTGGATTGGGGAATATTTTTAAAAAGTAGATAGGGGAGCATCATGATGAAAAAAAGTTATTTTTTTAGAAAGTGTTCGGCGTACATTATTATGATAGCTGCTTTATCTGTTTTTTCCGCAGTTCCTGTTTTGGCAAATTCACCCCAGATGAACTGGAGTGGAACGACTTCTATTGGTGCTATTGTGACTGATGATACCTGTCCCATTATTGTAGAAAACGAAGTCTTAACATTCGATATTCAGGAATTCGCCAAACAGCACTATAAAGAAATTTATGAGTACCTTTCTTATGACTCAAATGTGACGGCAGAGTATACATTTTATAATCCGGCAAACTATGCTGTATCTGCAACCCTTGTATTTCCATTTGGCACAGTTCCTGATTATGGATATCTGTATGATTCTGATTTCGATACACGGACTTTAAATGCAGGTACAGAAAAGTACAATATTGCCATTAATGAAGAAACTGTGGAAAAGACATTGCGCCATACACTAACTTATTTTGGCTCACAGTTTGACTTGTCAAAAGATATTTCTCTGCTCTATGACGGATTGATGGAGGATAAGTTTTATTTCCCTGATATACCTGTGACCAGATATACATATATTCCTAAATGTGTAGACACAAAAACATATGATGCGGCAAGTGCTGCATTTGTGCTTTCAGCTGATCCAATTATTTTGGATATGGAAGAGCCGGATACCAACATGTTTCCAGCTAAAGAAGAACTAAAATTTTGTACCTCTTGCTTTGTAATAGTATGCTATATTGGTAGAATTAATTTTCTGCCATTTGATTCTTTTTGAAAAAAATCTTCTAATTCATAGTTTATCCAATATTTTCTAATGTAACTATGTGATAATATAACAACATCAAATTTTGATTTTTTTAATCCCTTATCAATCTCTATCCAAATACTCTCTCTTCAATTGATAGATATATCATTAAGACCAAAATCTTTTTGCAACAACTCAACAAATTCGTTTGAAAAGCTTTTTTTATCTTCTGTAGCATGTGAAACAAAAATATCATATTCCTCCATAGAATCACTTTCAAATATGTGCTGTTGTTGCATAGAAGTTGCTTCTGGCATTTTGATTTGTTTGGTTTGGTTAGTTTAGCTATTTGTTGTTCATAAGCTGTAAAAATACTTGTTGCTGTTTAGTTGACTTTTTTGCCTGTGAAATCTCTTCTTTTTGCAATTTATTAACATCGGCTATTCTCTTTTTTTTATCTGCCAACTTTTGATCGATACTTGCTTTAACAGAAAGTATCTTGGAAATTGCCTTTTGCATATTTTCAATTTGTAGTATTTTTGATTGATATATACTTGATGACGTGCTTTTTGTAATACTAAGTTGTATTTGTCCAATTCTCTTTGTTTTTCGACTTCTTTTTTTTTACTAAATCTATCATTTTCTTGTCTAAATCCACAATATCTTTATCGATTTGATTGACTATACACTGCGCTTGTTTAACACTCATAAATACGCCGCCTTAAACTATGTCAAGATTATTTTTCATTTATTTGTTGTTCTTATTTTAGTATTATATAACAATAAAAATAACAATAAATTAGGGAAGAAAGTAGACTGCTACTTGTGATGTGTCAAAATGCAATTGCACAATAGCTCTGATAAGCTGTGTTTTCAGACGATGTTGATATTTCTTTGATGAGTAGATATTTGATACATCCGATATGGCGTTATAATATTACAGATGTAGATCATTGGCTATTTGACAAAGGATTTTTTGAGTGCTTCAAAGGGTATCGGCTTCTTATTCTGATTTGAAGCATTCTTTTTTTTTACTGCTTCAATGTTGCTGATTTTCGGTAGTTTATAGTAGCGCGTCCTCATTTATATGTTTTTCTAATTCTGTTATTTGTATAATGGAAAAAGAAATACAGCACCAAAATTTCCTGCTACAATTTAGATAAGATGGGAAGTGCTTTTACCAATCATGCATTTTTAATCTGGATTAATTTGTCGCCAACAACAAAGGACGTCGATTGTATCTGCAATTTAAAGTAATTATATTTCCCACTTTTGTTTCTTGCTTATATATCAACAATTACAAGAGGTGTAAAGCTATACTCAATATATTCTTTGTATTATTTTCAATAGATCATTTTACATCAATTCCTGTCTTTCTGATAAGAGATTATTACAATGAACGTCCATACAGCATAAAACCACATAAATATTTGGTAATATACATTATGAAAGCATGTTAAATAATGTGTGTTCGTCTTGATAAACAGAATATCTTATTTCAGATGATGATTTAATCAAGGAAACAGTATAAAAAAAGAAACTTTAATATACCCTCCGTATTTCAATTTTTGAAAAGGAAAACAATGGCGTTGATTATGATTGCAAAATCCTCGTTAAGCAATCTATATTTAATATTTTACCGCTAAACAACATTTTTTGGTTTACTGTTAAGCGTTATCCTCCTTCAAAATCACTGTACTATATATCATAAAATGGATTTGAGTTTACTTTTTTCTACTTGGTTAGCATTATTCAAATATATTTCTCTATGATAGCTCTTGATACGTTTTAATCCATTAGATTTTGCAAATCATTCCATTTTTTCACAGGGAATCGGCTTGTTGTCAAATGCTCTGATATGCAGTATTTGTACATATTTTCTGTACTGCATATGTATGGTGTTAAAATATATCTTATCGAATAAAGCGTTTTTTTACCTTTACTCATTTTAGCCACGCTTTTGTCACATCTTCACTAATAAAATCCAATTGTCGTATCATAATCGTATATTAAGCTTAAGCTATCATTTTTTTGATAAAAGTAAATAGACAACAATATTTTTTTGCAAAATTCTATGAAGTCAGTAGAGATTTTGAAGCGTCTGATTTAATCGAAAACGGCTATGAAAAAGATGATTATTTGTTTGATTGTTACAAAAGAAACAAAAAATCAACGAAAACAAAAAATTTGTATGAAAGTATTACGATTGAAACAGTAAAAGATAACAAACAGAGCATATTAAATCGACTTTCTGAAACAAATGGGTTACAGCAAAGAGGATTTTACAGGTAGGTCATTTTGGCATTATATAATGACTACAATCAAAGTAGCAAGTATACAAAACATAACCATATCTACTGTAAAATAAGATATAGAACTGATAGCCGCAGATAATTTTTATATTCCACAAGCAGTAAAAAAATGAACAAATACTGAAATGAAACTACATTAATTGAGTAGTTATCTGAAAACACATTTAGCAGATAATCCCCTTGTACTCATAAAAAACAAAGCAACTATAACCTATTGTAAAACCATAAGTAATAAAGTAGCATGAAGCTATGTTACAACATAGATTTACAGAGAAAAGGCGTCAAAACCATAACTAAGCACAATAACATATACAGGAATCTATATAGAAATAAGACAGGCGCACAAACAAATACAGTAGGAAAAACAAAAGAGGTCGAAAAAATCAAGTAAAACTAATACCATTTTTACCAAAATGATATTTGGTGCATTGTTTGAAATTTTATTTTTCGATGGTATGGTTTTGCTGTTTGATAAAAAATCACAGAGAGAAGTGAAAGTTTGTAATTTATAATATCAAAAAATGAGTAAAAAGTATTTAGTAATAGACATGAATACTGATACAAAGCACTTTTATAGATAAATATACAAAAAACTGTATGGCAAACTATATCTATTACACTATATCAGGAAGATATTGTACTGTCTGTGAATTAATTTTTTATGATGAGGTTTAAAACAGTAATTGAAATTTCTTGCCTTCACTAAAAATATTATGTTTAATATAATATTTTATGTTTAGATTCTTTTTTATCTTTTAAAATACTAAGAATATTAAAAAATTCAACATTATTTTCTGTTAATTTTTAACAAAAAATAAAAAAGTTTCAAAAAAAGCATGACAAATGAAGCCATATTTTAGAAATATAAGCGAAGGGATAAAAACGACAAAATAATACAATATTCGTCCAATTCAAAGTTGGGTAATAAATAAAAGAAGATATGTACCATAGAATTTATTGAACGAACCGGCTATGGAATTTATTTCAGAATAGATAGAGACAGTTGCAGAAAATATCAATAGAATAGATAATTTTTCAGGCAAATCAATAGGATAGTTTTTCTGACCACTCTGATATTGTGATACATACACAGTATAGAACAAAGGAGAGTGTAGTAGGCAACAAAAACAGCGATATTATGTATTCTGAAGAATATACTGTTATCAAATTTAAGAACATTCACAAGATGCCATAAATATACAGTTTATAATACTTCAAAGTGATGATATTACAATAAAAAACAATATACTTTTTGCTTGTAACAGTAAAGTACTATCAAACAGATATAGCAGAAGTGATAATAGATGAAAAAGTGTATAAAACACGACAGAAGCTTTATTTGTTTAAAACAGAAGAAAAACAAAAAATTACAATGGACAATATAGGAAATACTATGCTTGCGTCTTTTGAAAACAGCAATTCTAAAACATAAGGTTTTGAAGGTAAAAAATAGATGATATTAAAGAGAAAAATAACGCTCTATGATATACAATGATTAAATACATTACCTTTATGCCATCAACACAAAAATAAAATCTATTTATTGTAAAAAAAGGAAATACAACAAATAAATTTCAAACAATATTTCAAAGAGGATGACAAAGACAAATCAATATGTCAAACAAAAAATATGAATTTCAATATAGAAAAAGAAGAACAAAAAAGTTGTATGGTATGTTTTAGACAGCAGAGGTGGTATGACTACAGCAACGATTATATTTTATATATTACCATTTTGGGTATGTTGCAAAAATGTTGTAATAAAGATATGGATTATTTTTATATCATTGTTTTTGCTTTATTTTATAGCAATCAAAAAATGCCTAAAACCAAAACAGCAAACATAGCCAAAACAAACTATCTTTTCAAGGAAACTCATTTTTCGAATGTAGTATTTGAAAGATATTTTTTAAGTACATTGAGCGGAAATGAAATACATGTATTTTAGACAATAAAAAAGTATTACTTTAGTGGGATTATTTCACCTGTTAGATATCACAAAAAAACTGCCTGAAGCACATATAATTTACATTAATATAAAAATGAAACAGTGTTGTTTTATCGTGGTACAGATTGTGTTATCACTTGCAAAGCAATAAATATTCCAAAAAGAAATATTGCAGTATGAAGATATGGTTTATATTATATTTGAGAATGATATGACAGAAATGTAACTATGTTATAAAAGAAAACAAAAAAATAGTAAAGTTTGTCAAGAAGGTCAAAATTTTGATGCTCTATTCAATATTTCTATTGATAAAATCAATGTTTTTCTAAGAAAATACAGTTTTTGTTTTAAGCTATTTCACTCTCTTTTTTGAAAGAAAGGGGATAGCAGTTTGAGTATTAGTTTTCAAGGAAGATTATCATAAAGGAGGGAAAATATATGACATATATTGATGAAACAGTTGCCAGACTGGAAAGAGAAAAACAAAAAGCCTCTCAAAAAGCAAATGACTTTGTAAAAAATGAGTATGACGACATAGAAGAATTATCAGAACAGGAAAAAGAACGTATTCAAAAAGGCATTAAAGAAGGAACATTAAATTTATTTGACTCTGATATACAGTTTACAAAAAGAAGTTTTTTTGATAATCGCATCAGTATGAAATTTCCGGAAAATTATTTTGAACAAATAGCAAATGAAAAAGGCTATATTGTAGAATGCAATATGAAATATACTGTCAATTTTATATTAAATTTTGCACAAGAAAATGGAATACATTTTAACCCCGGAAATTTAAAAAAAGAAATGAAAGAAAATTTAGAAAAAAGAAAAATACACATCACATGGATAGAAGACGGATTACAAAGAATACAACAACAAAAAATGGCATATTGTCTATTTATTACAAAATCATACAAAGATGTATTTTTTCAATATATGACATTTATAGAATTAAAAGACGGATTTTTGACATTGAATATAAACGGGGATATCAAACAAGTAAAAATATGGGAGCAAATTATAAAATGTATGATAAAAACCATTGAGATAGGAGGGAAAAATACATGACAGAAATTACATATGAACATATTTCTATTCATCCCTTTACATTAGTAGCATTAGAAAAATTAGAAATCACCAAAGAAATTAATGAACATGGCACACTTTATATTACGGGAAAAGTGCCTCAAGACAGCAAAGACAGTTATATTGATATAGCAAAATTTGGTACAGTAATAGAAGTAGTGCAAAAAAAGGACGAAGAAACAGAAGTGCTTTTCTGTGGGATTTTAAGCGATATTTCTATTGAAAAAGTACAAGATGTTTATTCTTTATCACTTCATGCTAAAACAGCAACGTATTTTATGGATACAACATTGAAAAGCCGTTCTTTTCAAAATTTGTCAATGACTTATTCAACATTGACAAAAAATATTGTTTCGGAATATACCAAAGGCGATGTATTGTTTATGGAACAAGATACTCCTTTGCATTATTTTACATTGCAGTATTGTGAAACAGACTGGGAGTTTTTAAAACGTATGGCATCTAGATACAATCAAGGGTTATATCCAGATTTTAAACACAGCAATGCCAAGTTTTTCTTTGGCGTACCTAACATAAACAATAATACGGTATTAGATGAGCAAGTATTTTCTGTAAAAAAGAATTTAGGGGATTATATTTGTATGGCGGCAAATTATATTGCTAATATTACAAATGTTGATTTTATATCTTTTGAAGTAGAGAGCTATAAGCAGTTAGAACTTGGTGAACAAGTAATATTTAGAGATTTGAATTTATTTGTAAAAGATGTTTTTATGTATTTAAAAAATGGTGTTTTAGTAAATCGTTATCATATTGTATCTCGTGACGGATTAAAACAAAAATATTTTGAAAATCAAAAAATACAAGGTGTTTCTATTGCAGGACATGTTATTGCCACACAGCAGGATAAGGTAAAAGTACATATTCATGAAATAGATAAAAATCAAGATATTGCAACTGCTTGCTGGTTTGCCTATTCTGCAATGTATGCGTCGGAAGATGGAAGCGGCTGGTATTGTATGCCGGAAATGGGCGACGATATTAGAATAGAACTGCCCAATACAAATGAAGCAAACGCTTTTGCAGTTAGTTCTGTGAGCAAATATGTTTCTGATGACCCAGACCCTAAAATGGATAGAATGGGCGACCCAAAAGTAAGATATATCAGAAATCCCGAGGGTATGGAAATGACAATGACGCCTCAGCAAGTGATATTAACATCAGGCGGAGCCGGAACGGTAGTCATGGATGAAGCAGGAAATATCAATATTGATGCAGCAAATCAAATTGTGATAAAGGCAAATAAAGATATTATGATAGTTGCAGGAGATACCATTAAAATTACAGCAACAAATAATATCAATATGAAATGCGGTATGGCAGAAATCAATTTAGATAATGCAGGTGTTACACAAATAAAAGGAAATGAAGTTTATAACAATTAAGAAAAAGGTGAGCGTTTGAAAAGAGAAGATATTGTAAAAGATTTTTTTAAAAAATATGCCAAAAACAAAAGTTTAGATTTACTTATCAAATTAGATGATTACTGCAAAAAAAATAAAGATATTTTAACCGATAAATTTTTTCAAAAATTTCAGCAGTTATTTTGTTTGATTGCGGAAAAACAAAATAATGGTGAAAAAGAAGCAATAGGAAGTATTTATTTACAGGCGCTTAGAACAGGGATATTGTATCAGGAATATACCATATTAATGAGCGCTTACAATGAAGAAGGATATTTTGATAAAAATCCGATACAAATGAAATTTACAGCAGAAGAATTTTTTACATTTTTAGAATACTATCAAACATATTTGCTGGAACAAAGTAAAGCATATGCAGGGAAAATTAATGCAGATGATATTGCTGTAATGGTACAAAAACAAGCGCTTATTTATATCAAATATATTATTAAAATTGCAAGAATGGCAGTCAAAAAGTTATTGCATACAGAGAGTTTTTGTAATATCAAAAAAGCAGACAATTTTTCTATTCATGCCGGAGAATATAAAGATTATGAAGAACAGATTTATTATTGCTCCAATCAAAAACTAAATAATGAAACAGTGATAAAAAATATTAATCATGTAGAAAACGGTAATTTCTATTTTCAACCATATTGTGATTTAGATTTGTCAGAATTGGTCTTAAAACAATCGAATTTTTGCTTTACAGATTTTTCAAACTCCAATTTAACAAAAACAGACATGAGAGCCTCATTTTTTGTAAATGCAAAATTTATTAATTGCAATATGCAGTTTTGCCATTTAAAATATGCAGCAGTTTTTGATGCAGATTTTGAATGTGCCAATTTAAAAGGGGCGGATATGTCTTATACTTTTGGAGGAATCACTGTACCCAATGAAAGAACAGAATATATATTAGGATTTTCGGGAGTGAATTTTTCAAAAGCAAATTTAGAATATACAGATTTTTCAAATTCGGATTTTTCGGGTGCGGATTTTAGAGGAGCAATATTTCAGCAAACTGATTTTACAGGTGCATATTTAAAAAACGCACTGTTTTATGAAAAAGATTTACAAAAAACAAATATGACAGAGCAACAAATTCATACTGTTATGGTCAGTCAGGAGGGATAATATGGAATATTTTATACTGTCCCAAAAACAAAACATTCCCAATACAATAAAACTCAATTTAAAAACAGACAGTGGTTATGAAAGACGGCAGATGGTAGAAAAACAATATGCAGATGATGTCAATGATGTTTCTATTGTATACACAAAAGATAAAAAAATGAGTTTTTATGCTGATGTGATAGATACTCCTACATTTTTAATTTCAGAAAAAGTAAAGGAAGTATTTGTTAATTATGACGACAGCATCATTGTAAAATGTGTAATATTATCAGGAGAAAACTCTGATACAAAAAAAGTATATTGGATGCCTCTTATGGATTGTATAGACTGTATGTCGCCAGAAACAGAATTTTACAAAGACGGAAGTTTCAAAAAATTGGTATTAGATAAAGCAAAAATAGAAGGGAAAAAAATATTTCGTGTAGCAAATTTAAAAGAATATCCTGTGATTATCAATTTGGATACGGCAGAAAGTCTGTTAAGAAGGTTTTTGTCCGGAATAGAGATGACAAAAGTAGAAGTAAATGAAATAGTAAAGAGAGAGGAAGTGTAACAATTATGGGAGAAATGGCACAACAAGCTGCAAATTTTCAGCAATTAGTGTCAGGTTGTGAGTGTATGCAGTCAGCAGCACAAATAATGGGAGACATGTTAGGAGGGGGTATTGTTGGAGAGGCAATGCAGCAAGCCGCACAGCAGTGTGCATTAACAGCAATTAATGCTATGGCAGCAAGTATAAAAAGTTATGTAGTACATGGGGCTTATACTGTTTGTGAACACGGCAGCAGAAAGGCAAGACTGATTGTGCCCATAAGTCATGGTGTTTATTTGAGAGGAAAAGCACAACTGAATAAAGGTGATTATCTGCCGGGAAAAAATGTCACGCCTATGGGAGTTTGTACAGCGGGTTACAGTAATATTTGTGCAGAACAAGAACAAGCAAAAAATGAGAAAAAAAGTTTTTCATTTAGTTTTATGAGCAAAAGTGAAAAAAATGCAGCAAAAGAAGCACAAATCAATAGAGCAACCAGTTCTGTGACAATATGTACATATATGCCACTTACAGCATGGTTGGAAACAAAAGAAGATGTATTTGTAGACGGAAAAGAGGCATTGTTGAATACTTCCTATTTGATTTGCACAAAAGGAGGAAAAGTAACAATATTAGATGATGGACAATACAGCTAACACAATATATTGAGGTGGAAAATA
>DVLQ01000136.1 GCA_018715395.1 Candidatus Coprocola pullicola
ATTGTTTGAAGTTATTTGAAAATGTAAATTTTGATATCAAAAGAGGAGAAAAAGTAGCGATTATCGGTCCAAATGGCGTGGGAAAAAGCACGCTTTTTAAAATATTGCTTGGACAGGTCAAACAAGATGCAGGACAAATATACATTGGCACAAATGTACAAATAGGCTATTACGACCAAGAACAGCAGGAACTGGATGAAACCAAAACAATATTTCAAGAAATTGCAGACGCTTATCCGACTATGGAAAATGGGCAAATCAGAAATGTATTGGCGGCGTTTGTATTTACAGGAGATGATATTTATAAAAGCATTTCTACCCTCAGCGGAGGAGAAAAGGGCAGAGTTTCTTTGGCAAAGCTGATGCTTTCTAATGCCAATCTTTTGATGCTGGACGAACCTACAAACCACTTGGATATGTATTCTAAAGAGATATTGGAGGAGGCTTTAAATTGCTATGAGGGCACTGTAATTTATATTTCTCATGACAGATATTTTATCAACACAACAGCGCAAAAGGTGCTGGAACTGACGCCTACAGGCGTAAACCAATATTTGGGAGATTATCAGTATTATTTACAAAAAAAGGAAGAACAGGAAATAGAGAAAAAAGAAAATGCTCCCAAACAGCAGCACACAGCCGCCCCCACAGATGGAAAGACAGATTGGCTAAAACAAAAACAGCTTCAATCTCAAGAAAGAAAAGCAGCCGCAAAAATAGAACGTATAGAAAAAGAAATTGAACAAACAGAGCAAAAAATAGCAGAGTTAGACAATATGCTTTTTCAACAGGAAGTAAGCTCAGACTTTGATAGGGCACAAAAATTGTTTGAAGAAAAAACAGATTTGGAACAAAATTTGGAAAAGCTTTATGAGCAGTGGGAAACATTGCAGTAAATAAAATAAAAAAGAAACAGAGGGGTTTTGTAATGTTAAAAATATTGATTAGTTTGGGGATAGGATTTTTGATTGGATATCAAAAATTTTTAAGTGACAAAATGATAGCGGCAAACAGCAAATTGCAGATGATATGGCTGTTGCTTTTGATATTTGTGATGGGAATGAGTATTGGAATGGATCCCGATATATTGACGCAGTTACCTGTATTAGGCGGTAAGGCGTTTATATTTGCTGTAGCGACTTGTATAGGAAGCGTTGGCGTTGTGTACGTTTTCTCTCGCATCTTTTTTAAGGAGGAGAAAAAATGAGTATAGTGATATTTGTAACACTTCTTTGCGGCATTGGGGTAGGCATGTTTGCAGGAGGAGCTGTTGATATGGCAGTGACAGAGGAACTGTCTTCTATATTATTGTTACTGCTATTGTTTTCTGTAGGAATTGATATGGGCTTGAATAAGCAAGTATTTATGCAAATAAAAAAACTGGGTTTTAAAATATTGTTGATACCTACAGGCGTGGCTATAGGCTCTCTTTTGGGAGGGGCTGTGGTAGCGGTTTTTTTTCCGGAGTCTTTAAAAGAATGTTTAGCCATATCTTCCGGCATGGGCTGGTATAGCCTTTCAGGTATATTGTTGACAGAAGCGGGAAATCCTATCGGAGGAACGATATCTTTTTTAGCAAATGTTATGCGAGAGATGCTCACGTTTGTAAGCGTTCCTTTTATTGCAAAACATATCGGCTATTATTGCGCCATTGCGCCGGCGGGAGCGACTGCTATGGATACTACATTGGCTATCATATCCAGAAATACAAATGCAACTATTGCTGTAGTGGCTTTTGTCAGCGGTATTACATTGACAATGCTTGTACCAATATTAGTGCCTGTTTTTTTATAAAGAAAAGATAGAAAAAGGAACATAGATTTTAGCAAATAAAAAGAAAATAGTTATCAGACAACAGTGAAAAAATATTTTTGAAAAAGAGAATTTTACTGTCATTGATGTATGTATCAATGATTGTAGCGGTCATTCCCATATTAGTGTCTGTTTTTTTGTAAAGAAAGAAGAGAAAAAGGAACATAGATTTTAGCAAATAAAAAGAAAATAGTTATCAGACAACAGTGAAAAAATATTTTTAAAAAAGAGAATTTTACTGTCATTGATGTATCTATCAATGATTGTAGCGGTTGTTTCCATATTAGCGTCTGTTTTTTTGTAAAGAAAGAAGAGAAAAAGGAACATAGATTTTAGCAAATAAAAAGAAAATAGTTATCAGACAACAGTGAAAAAATATTTTTGAAAAAGAGAATTTTACTGTCATTGATGTATGTATCAATGATTGTAGCGGTTGTTTCCATATTAGTGTCTTTTTTTGTAAAAAAGAGGTATAAAAAAATATTATAATTTTAAAAAATAAAAAATAGATTTTGTATAGATTAAACAAATAGAAAATATAAAAAAAATAATTGTCAGACAACAATCAAAAAAAAAGAAAATATTTTTTAAAAAAAGGGATTTTTTTCCTTTTTTTTAGGAAGTATTCCCACTTGTATTTTATAGAGTTTTACTGCATAATAAAGACAAGAAATCAATGTGTAAATCGGTAGATTTTGGGGAAAGTCTGCCGTGACCTTTTGAGGATTACAAATTGATGCAAGGTTTGTTTGAAAAACAAACAGAGACAAACTCCTTTATTTTTGCCTTGTTCAAAATAGGCGGTTTACAGTTTAAAGCACAGAAGAAATTCTGTGCTTTTTTCTATACAGTACTAAAAATTAGAAATAAATGTTGACAAGGTTTTAGCATTATAGTATAATGATCAGGTCGTTGAGAATATGCGGATGTGGCGGAATTGGCAGACGCGCAAGATTCAGATTCTTGTCCCATTTTTGGCGGTGCAGGTTCAAGTCCTGTCATCCGCAGTCTAAAACCCTTGATTTTTCAAGGGTTTTTTATATGAAAAAAATAATATAATTAGATACATAATTTCAAAAACCTTCTAGTATTAAGGTGAAAGCAACCCCATTTTTTATATCATACAAGTATATTTTGTCAACTGAAAAAATAGTTAAAAGAAGGTCTGTATAGGAAAATTACAGGTATACATAATTTATCATATACCAAGTGAGTTGCAAATATCCTGTAACATTTAGTTCACAAATATTTCATTGCTGAAAAAGAAAAGTAATAAAAGAAATATGAAGAAGATGATATGAGTGAAAAGATATTAATATAGTAAAGGCTGGAGTTTTTTGCAAATATATCTATATATAGACAAAGATACTGGAAAAAATGAATGTATCAGGTTTTATAAAATGCGTAAAAAAAACAATACCATACAAGTACTATAATATAAAGCATAAGATGCAAATGTTGTAATGTGTTTTGCCATAGTGTGAGAGGCAATGGTTATTTAAAAGCAATGAAATCAGGAACAAATGATTTTATTGTAAAGCCTCTTCAATCCAAACAGAAAATATAAAATTTTGGTGTAAAGGATATAATATAGAGATATAGGGAAAATGCAGAGTATATAGCTGTGTAACTTAAAGAAGACAGATTAAGAAAACTGCTGATACTAAAGGCGGCAGATAAAAAAAGACACAATTTTTCAGCAGAATGATACATTTACACATAGGTCTATACTTGCATAAAAACAACCGCTTGTTAAACAGGCGGTTATTTTTGTAATGCTTAACATTTTGTAACAAGAGCAGATAGATGTGAAACTCTTTTCTCAAGGAGATTTTTCTTGCAGATAACGGTATATTTCACTATAATGGAAGAAAAAGTAAAATATTGTAAAAAAGTGAATGAAAAGGAGGAAAACTACTCTTATGTGTCAAAAAAAATATAAAAAGAAAGTGAGTAGTGTTATTATTTTTCTGACTATTACATTGACTGTGTTTATTGTGACATTTGGATTTTGGAATACAAAAAGATTAAAAGAAACTGTGCAGATACAGACAGAGCAATATTTAGAAGATGCTTCGCAACAAATGATAAAATTAACAGAAAGTAACATAAAAGCAAATGCAGAAGGTTTGGAATATTTACAAACATACAGTAATACCATAGGAAGAAATATAGAAGAAACTGACTTTCAAAAATTAGCTAATGCTTACGGCTTTCAATGGGTAGGATATGTAAATATACAAGGAGTTGGAAAGTTTTCAGATGGTAAAATATACAACTATAAACAGGTAAGAGCATTTCAAGAGGCACTGCAAGGAAAAGAAAGCGCTTGTGCTTTAGAATTGGGAGAAGAATTGTACATTGTTTATACTAAGCCTATTTATGAAGGGGATAGTATTTGTGGCGTTTTTATGGGGATTGGTACAAAAGAAGCAATGCAATCTGTACTAAGTCAAAGGACTTTTGAGGGAGAGAGTATTTCTTGTATTATTGATGAGCAAGGAAAATTTGTTGTCTGTCCCAAAGATCTTTCTCAAAAAGAGATAGCGCTGTTAAAGCAGATGCAGCAAGCTATACAACAAAATATAGATAAAAAGGCGCAAAATAAAGAGATAGAACTTTCGGGGGAGTATGGAACATACACTGTTTTTTATAAGCATTTGCAACGCTATCCTTGGTATTTGGTAAACATGGTTCCGTCTGATTTGTTATGGAGCGATACAGACTATTTTATTGAAAGAACATATATTTTAGGCGTTTTAATATGCTGTTTGTTTTTACTTTTTTTACTTTGTTTTTGGTACATATTTTATAAAAACGACAAAAATTTGAAAAAAATTGCTTTTACAGACAACATAACAAAAGGCAATACAAAATTGCTTTTTTGTATAGAAGCAAAAAAAAGATTGCAAAAAGAACAAAAATATACTATTGTTTCTATGGATATAGAGGATTTTAACATTGTAAACGATGTTTATGGCAATCAAGAAGGAGACAGAACATTGCGTTATATTTATAACGTGATCAAAAAATATTTGACACAAGAAGAACTGCTTACAAGAAGCTATGCAGATAACTATTTATTGTTTTTAAAAAGAAGAGAAAAACAACAATTACTTTTATTTTTAAAAACAATTATAGACGATATTAATTCCTTTAATCAATACAGCAAAACAAAATATTATTTTTCTATTGCCTGCGGCATTTATGATATAGAAGACAATTCTTTGGAGCTGACCGCTATGATAGACAGAGCAAACAGCGCAAGAAAGCTGAAGCATATGCAGACAATGGGGCATTATTTTTCTTATTCTTTTTATAAGCATATAGAAAAAGAAATATTGGTACAAAACAAAAATTTGATGGATAGAATGGAAAATGCTTTTGCCTGCAACGAATTTCAAGTATATTTACAGCCAAAGATAGATATAAAAACAAAAAAGGTCTGTGGTGCAGAAGCATTAGTAAGATGGAAAACAGAAGATGGGAAATTGATTCCTCCAGGACAGTTTATACCCATATTTGAAAAAAATGGCGCAATTATACGATTAGATTACTATATGTTTCGAGAGGTTTGCAAATTACAACAAAAGTGGAAGAAA
>DVLQ01000137.1 GCA_018715395.1 Candidatus Coprocola pullicola
TATTTATTGGGAAAAATACATTTTCCCATTGAAACAACGTTTCCTATTATGACATTATGCATAAATATATTAGGAGCTTTTGTGATAGGGATGGTTGTAAGTGGGGCTGAAAGATATGGTTTGGAAGAAAGCAAATGGATATTGTTTTTGAAAACGGGAGTATGCGGCGGCTTTACTACATTTTCCACTTTTTCTTTAGAAACTATGACATTATTGGAACAAGGAAAAGTGAACCATGCAATTTTTTATACGATATTGAGTGTAGTACTTTGTTTGATAGGCATTTTTATCGGAAAAAACATTTTTTAAATAAGGAGGCAATGATATTGGAAATTGGAAAAATACCACCAAAAATACTGGAAAGAATTGTACTAAACCCTATTAGAAATTTTGCAATACAAAGAGAAGATGTTTTTTTAAGACCAAAAACAGGAGAGGATTGCTCTGCCGTTACTTTTGGAGAAGAGCTTTGTGTATTGTCTACAGATCCTATTACAGGAGCGGAAAAGGATATGGGATATATTGCAGTGCATATTAACTGTAATGATATTGCTTCTAGTGGGGCAGAGCCGATAGGAATATTACTTACTGTACTGTTGCCTAAAGAAAGTACAGAAGATACCCTTTCTGATATTATGACAGGAGCCTATGAAGCCGCAAAAGAAATTGGTATTGAAATATTGGGAGGACATACAGAGGTGACTGCTGTAGTCAACAAACCTGTGATTTCTGCCGCTGTGATAGGAAGAACGGATAAAAAAGGTTTTATTGCCACCGGAGGTGCTGAAATAGGACAAGATGTGATTATGACAAAATGGGCAGGATTGGAAGGAACAGTGATTATTGCAAAAGAATATGAGGAGATATTGTCTAAAAAAATAAAAAAAGAATTTTTAGAAAATGCAAAATCCATGAAAGGCTTTTTATCTGTTGTAAAAGAAGGAAGAATTGGTAAAAAATTAGGAGCCACAGCAATGCATGATGTGACAGAAGGAGGGATATTAGGCGGCGTATGGGAGGTAGCGGACTGTTCCGGAAAGGGTATTTTGATAGAATTAGAAAAAATTCCGATTAAAGAAGAAACAAAAGCCATTTGTCAAGCAGCAAAGATCAGTCCTTATGAATTAATTTCTAGTGGAAGCATGATTATGACAGCGTTTGAGGGAGAAAAAATGGTATCGGCTTTAGCACAAAAAGGCATTGAAAGTACAATTATAGGAAAGATTACTCAAGGAGAAAAATGGATTTTAAAAAATGGTCAGAAATATCCTTTACAGCAACCAAAAAGTGACGCTTTATATAGAGTAAAGTTTTAACGAAACAGATAAGGAATGAAATTTTGCTTATAAATAAAATTTGAAAAGAAGATAAATATTTCACAAAATTGTACTTTTTTTTAGTTTTTATAATGAAAAGAAGGTAACAAATTTGTTTTATCTATAAAAAATACAAAAGAGAAAAAAAGTATTTTTTTAAAAAATTACAACAGTATGTACTGAGATTTGAAAAAAAATTAATATTTTATGTTAAAATCGCATTTTTGTATTGCTTTTTGTACAATTTTATTGTATGATATTGATATAGCAATATTGTGTGTTGAAAAAATAACATTTTTGCACAACATATCATACAATTTTGTATGAAAAGGTAATGATTTTTTATCGTTTATTATTTTATTTATTGAAAGGATTGATTTGCACATGAGAAATTTTATCGCAAAACACGTTCAAGAAATGCCACCATCTGGAATCAGAAAATTTTTTGATGTGGCTGCAACAATGAAAGATGTTGTATCTTTAGGCGTAGGCGAACCGGATTTTAAAACACCAGAACATGTTAGAAAGGCTGCAATCAAATCTCTTGAAGAAGGTGAAACAAGATATTCTTCTAACCAAGGTATGCCTCAGTTAAGAGAAGAAATCTCTAAATATCTTGACAGAAGATTCCATACAAAATATGATCCTAATGATCAAATTCTTTGTACAATTGGCGCTTCTGAAGCCATTGACGTTGCTTTAAGAACAATTATCGAGCCAGGTGATGAAATTCTTGTTGTAGAACCTTCTTATGTTTCCTACAAACCAAGTATTGTATTACAGGGCGGCGTGCCTGTTGTTTTGACAACAAAGGTAGAAAATGAATTTAGATTAACGCCAGAAGAATTGGAGTCTGCTATTACACCAAAAACAAAAGCGTTGATTTTCCCATATCCTAATAACCCTACCGGCGGTATTATGGAAAAAGAAGATTTGGAAAAAATTGCCCCTGTTTTAATCAAACATGATATTTTGGTAATCAGTGATGAAATTTACGCTGAACTTACATATGGCGGCTTAGACCATGTTTCTATTGCTTCTATTCCAGGTATGTATGAAAGAACAATTGTATTGAACGGTTTTGCAAAATCTTTTGCTATGACAGGTTGGAGACTTGGCTATGCAGCAGGTCCTAAAGATTTGATTCTTGCTATGAATAAAGTACATGCTTATGTCATTATGTGCGCTCCTACAATGAGCCAATATGCAGCCATTGAAGCATTAAAAGATCCTGTACAATGCGATAAAGATGTAGCTGAAATGAGAGAAGCTTATGATGAAAGAAGAAAATACTTGATTGCTGAATTTAATAGATTAGGTATGACTTGCTTTGAACCAAAAGGCGCATTTTATGTATTCCCATCTATCCAATTAACAGGATTAACATCTGCTGAATTCTGTGATAAAATGCTTTTTGAAGGAAAAGTAGCTGTTGTTCCTGGTACAGCATTTGGAGATTGTGGCGAAGGCTTTATCAGAATTTCTTATGCTTATTCTATGGATGAATTAAAATTTGCTATTGGCAAAATTGAAGCATTCTTGAAAAAAATCGGTAAATTATAATATAAAATCATTACCTTATTTCCTCTTTGAGGAATCAAAATCATCCGTTTAACGGGTGGTTTGACCAGACCCTATAAGGGTCTATCTCTTGTGGTATCCCCCTTAAGGGGGCATCGGATAGTCTGACAACCACATCTATTACTCTGGCTGCCCCCTACTCGGGGGCGCTTTTTTTGTCTTATTTCACTGGCTCACCCACAAACAGATCTGTAAATTTTTTTAAACTTATTTGATCATTCATAATATCATCTTCTAATTGATTTTTGATGTATTCTTTGATTGCCGTTTCGTATCTGCCTACTGTATCCATAAAATATCCTCTACACCAAAAATGGTGATTTCCATATTTGTACTTTAAATTTGCATGTCTGTCAAATATCATTAAACTACTTTTAGTCTTTAAATATCCCATAAAACTAGCTATACTCAAATGGGGTGCAATCTTAACTAGAATATGCATAGGATTTAAACAGCATTTTGACTTTACCATATTTACATCTTTACTATCACAAAGTTCTCTTAATATTCTTCCAATATTCGTATTTCAATTTTTATATATTACTTGTCTGCAATATTTAGGTACAAATACGATATGATATTTATATCTCCATTTAGAATGTGATAAACTTCTTATGTCATTCATTGACAAAACCTCCTGCTCCTATATTTTGGTTGCTAGACCGATTCTATTATAACGCAGGAGGTTTCTTTCTTATACTAAAGTATTTTTACCTACCCTCAGTTGAACTGGGGGGTTTTGTCATACCTATTCGATGTAGAACAAAAAAACCCTTTTCAGTATGATACGAAAGGGGTTTTTGCTTTTATACAGTTTGGAATAAAAAGCGATTGTCTATAATTTTGGTGGTTAATTTTTCTTCTTCTATCAAATAGGATAGATAAGAACGTATTGTACTGCCTACTAATACATACTGTTGTTCATCCATAGTCAGGTGGTAATGGTCAAATATCTTTTTTAATATTTCTTCTGCACTAAAAGGATTTTGACAAAAAGATAAAAGTAATTCTACAATTTCTTGTATTTTCTGTTTGTTATATTCTGCAAGAGGAACAATGTTTTCTGTTGCTTGCGCATGAGCAGGGACAAAAAGCTTTCCTTGCAAAGTACAAATAAAATCTAATGTTTGTAAATATTTTTTTACATCATAAACAAATGAAATATGATATTTGTCTAATATTGCTTCACCGGAAAGACAATCGGCGATAAAATAAACATCATCCGGTGTTTTAAAGCCAATCATATCCCAAAAATGTCCCGGTAGAGAGAAGACTTCAAAATTTTTTGGCAGACGAGCCGATGTAATGTCTTCAGAAGTACTTTCTTGAGCCATAAGAAATTTGTTACGCAATGCTTTAAAAGGAAAGCCGCCATAAAGAAAAGAAGGCTCTAATATAGTATTTGAAATAATAATATTTTCCATAGGGGTACAATAAATGGGACATTGAAAACGTTTTTGTAAAAACTGATTGCCGCCGATATGGTCTGCATTGGAATGGGTGTTTAAAATAGCTTTTAAATGCCAGTTTTTTTGTTCTAATATTTTTTTGATTTTTCTGCCGGCTTCTTTGTCATTGCCGCTATCAATAAGATAAATTCCGTCAGTATCTTCATAAATACCTATTTTGGCAGGACAATCAATATAATAAGTATGTTCTGCAACTTGTATTAATTCATACAAAAATATCCTCTCCTTTTTATGCTGATAAAAAAGACCTATGGCAATTTGCCAGCAGGTCTTTTGGAATGATATATTATTTCATAGAATCAGTGGAGCCAATAACTTCTTTAATTTTCATTTCAACCAATTCTTGAATGAGTTTTCTAGCATCACCACAGTAGCCTCTTGGGTCAAATGCCTCAGGTTTTTCTGCAAGACTCTTTCTGATAGCCGCTGTCATAGCAAGTCTTAAGTCTGTATCCATGTTGATTTTACAAACAGCCATGGAAGAAGCTTTGCGAAGCATTTCATTTGGAACGCCTTTTGCGCCGGCAATTTTTCCGCCATATTTATTACAGGTTTCAACAGAGGATTGGTCAACAGCAGACGCTCCATGAAGTACGATAGGAAAATTATGGAAACCGGCGGCTTCCAATTTTTCTGTAATAGTAGCAAGACGGTCAAAGTCCAATTTTGCTTCTCCGGAAAATTTGTAAGCGCCATGGCTTGTACCGATTGCAATAGCAAGAGAATCAACACCGGTACGTTTTACAAAATCAACAGCTTGGTCTGGGTCTGTATAAGTTGCATGAGCAGCATCTACTTTTACATCATCTTCTACACCGGCCAATTTGCCAAGTTCTGCTTCCACTACAACGCCATGAGCATGAGCATAGTCGACAACTTCTTTTGTTTTTGCCACATTTTCTTCATAATCATAGTGAGAACCATCAAACATAACAGATGTAAAACCAACTTCAATGCATTCTTTTACTGTTTCAAGGTCTGGACCATGGTCTAAATGAAGAGCAATATCGATACCTGTATCTTTTACGGCAGCGTCAACCATAGCTTTTAAATAAACAGGACCGGCATATTTTAAAGCACTTTTTGAAACCTGCAAAATAACGGCAGAATTTTGTGCTTTTGCCGCATTGACAACACCCTGAATAATTTCCATGTTGTTAATATTGAAGGCACCAATTGCATAATGTCCTTCAAATGCTTTTTGAAACATTTCTTTTGTTGTTACTAAAGCCATTAAAAAACACCTCTTTCTTTTTTTTAAAAGTTTCTTGGATAAATGTTGCATCCTATTAAAAATGAGGATATGTTTCTGTTAAATTATAATACGGTATATTGTTTGTGACAAGGGTTTTTCACATTTTTGCCGGAATTTTATATGTATATAATGTTTTGTATCAAAAAAGTTGTTTTTTTTGTCAATTTTTCTATGAAATATGATATACTACAAAAAAAGGAGGATAAATATGAAGCAGTTTGGTATAGCAATGCTTATTTTTGCAACAGATTTTTTTTCAAAAAAAATCATTTCAAAAAGGTTGAAGGAAGAAGAAAAAAAAGAAATTGTAAAAAATCGGTTTTATTTGTGGCACATAAAAAATAAAGGCGCGGCATATAATAGCTTTGAAGGGTATATGACTGCAATAAAATGTATTTCTGTGGCAGGTATTGTATTTTGTATTATACAATTATTACAAGAAAGAAAAAAAAGTGCAAAAGCAACAAATACTATAGCATATAGTTTTTTGCTGGGCGGAGCATTGGGAAATTTGTTTGAAAGAGTAAAATATGGCTTTGTAACAGATTTTTTATATATTCATCATAATAAATTAAAATCTTTTCAAACATTAAGAGAAAAAAGCCTTCCTATTTTTAATATTGCAGATATTTTTGTGGCATTAGGAGGAGGGTTATTGATGATATTATGTTTTTTAAAAAAAGAAAATTGAATTTTTATATAGCTTAGGTATTGTCATAATGACAAAAACATACTATAATATAAAAAACAAAACAAATTGTTTAAAATTCCTGAAATGTTCGACACTCCTGTCGTATTTGAACCTACATGACTTAATCGGGATTCCTATACGCAAATGATATGTCAGGCCTCAACATAATTCCCTTTGGGCAGAGGAAGGCAGAGTCTTTGCTGCGGTTGCCCACCTGGCTTAGGCTAGGTGTCAAAAGACAGGGAACGGCATTTTGGGATTTTTAAAAACAACAAAAGAGATTGCTCCTTTTGAAAAGGGAGCTTTTTTTATTTCAAAGACAGAGGCTTATCAAAAGAAGTGAATAACTTTCCTTTTTTTGGCATAGACTTGTAAAAAATGGTACAAGTATTTGCAAAAGAGGAAGGAGAAGAAATACATGAAAAAAACAACGCTAGTATTTTGTATTGCTATGCTTTTGTTGGGAGGGTGTAAAAAAGAAGATATCACTGCAAGAGAACATTCCATGCAATCTCCTAAAACAGGCACATTGCTTGAAATAGAAACAGCAAATGTAGGCAGATTTGGAGATGATATTCCTATTACAAGAGGAGAAATGGCAAAAATGATTGCTCTTGCTTTTTATATGCCTGAAGAAATTGCAGGAATGCAAAATAATATCCATTTTACAGATGTAAGTGTAGAAGACTGGTATTATCCTTATATTAATGTGGCAGTAAAAGAGGGGTATCTTTCGGGAGAAGGAGATGTTTTTTTGCCGGAGGATAATGTTACATTACAACAGGCTCAAGCGCTGATGGATCGTTTGAATCCGGATAATGAAACAAAAATTACAATCAATGAAGAAAATAAAAATAAAGCGGTGGCTTATAGTCTTTGGCTGGAACTTTTTATAGAAGCTTTGCAAGGAAGAAGAGCAGAGGATAGCTTGTTTTCTTATGGCATACAGCAAAGAGAACAAGTTTTGTTGGATACAGCAGACAATGGCACAATACTTTTGATGGAAGATGGGATTTTTACAAGTACAGGAAGAAATTTACAACCTTTGGAAAATAAAAAAGTAAAGATATTGACAAAAGAAAGAGAGATTGTGGCAATAGAAGAAATTATGGAAGATATGCCTGTGATAGAAAATGCTTTTTTCCACAAAGTAGAAAATGGTATTGAAATTGATACAGGAGATGGAGCAAAGGTATATGAGTATGCTGATATAGAACAGCTGCCGGAAGATGGAATTGCAGATATACAGATAGAAGGAGATAATATTGTTTCTATTACAGTTATTGAAAATGGAGGCAGTGATATCATTAAAAAAGCTACCGACAATGTCATAGAATTAGAAAACAATGGTGTTTTGCAATGGGCAGACAATGCAAAAATATATGAAGAAAAAGACGGCGTCATAATAAGGCGTCCTGTTTCCAGACTGATTAGTGGCACAGATATTGCAGATTTTTACTATAACGATGGAAAAGTAGCAGCTGCTGTCATTAGAAGAGAAGCTGTGCCAAAAAATATTAGAGTACTTTTAAGTGACAACAATCATACAGGATATGAGCATAAAACAGTTATATTGACGTCAGATAAGCCTTTTTCATTAAAAGGCGGAGATGTGGTAAAAACATATCAAGCAGGAGAAGAAGTGGTCATCACTCCCGAAAACGATTTAGGATTATTTGAAAATGGCAGAGTGTATGTAACAACAGAAGATGATGGGCAATTTACAATAAAAAGTATTTCCAGAAATGGTGTTGCACCTCAATATAGAGCAACATTGGAGCTGGAGAAAACAGCAAATGGTTTTACCATTGTAAACGAAGTACCTTTTGAAACTTATTTAAAAGGCGTGGTGCCTTTTGAAATGCCCGTTAGTTTTGGATTGGAGCCTTTAAAAGTCCAAGCTATTTCTGCTAGAAGCTATGCATATAACCAATTTTTTGAAAACAGATTTGGAAATTACGGCGCACATGTGGATGACTCTACAAACTGCCAAGTTTATAATGGTTCTAATACCCAAGAAATATCTGACAGAGCAGTGGAGGAAACAGAAGGTCTTGGTGTAACATATGGGGATAGAGTGGTAAATGCAAATTTTTATTCCACGTCAGCCGGTGTGACGGCAAATTCCGGAGAGGTTTGGGCGGCAGATAATGGAAAAACATTTCCTTCTGAAAATAGAGGATATTTGATAAGTAAACCACAAGGATTAACAGAAGATACAGGAGATTTGACAAATGAAGAAAATGCAGAAGCATTTTTTAAAAATTGGGAAATAGAAAGCTATGATAGTCAATCTCCTTGGTTTCGCTGGAAGGTAACATTGCCAAAAGAAGTGGTAAATGATTTTAGCAGACGAGTGCAGGAAATTTATGATACAAATCACAATTTAGTGGAAGTGTTGCAGGAAGACGGTACATGGAAAACTGCAAAACCTTCTGATTTAGGAGCAATTCAAAGTATTACTATAGCAGAAAGAGGGCAAGGCGGCAATGCTATGTTTTTAGCCATTACGGGAGAACATGGCAGTGTTAGAATCAAAACGGAATATGCTATTAGAAATGTGCTAAGACCAGTAAAAGCAGGTCAAACAGATGTGATATTACAATTAAAAGATGGCAGTGAAAAGAGAAACTATGGTATACTGCCTAGTGCATTTATAGTATTAGAAGAGGAAAAATCACCAGAAGGATTACTGGAAAGCGTTACAATATATGGGGGAGGCAATGGACATGGCGCAGGTATGAGTCAGTATGGTGCAAAAGCAATGGCAGAACAAGGATTTGATTATACAGAAATATTGCAACATTACTTTGAAGGAGCAAAAGTACAAAGAATTATAGAAAAAGGCTGAGGGTTTCCTCAGCTTTTTTATTGGTTAGCCAATAAAAACCCCCGACTATGCCGGGGAAATCAAAGAGATTCAGGTAAAACTTCCTATGCTATGATAAAGCATAGGAGGTTTTTATATGAATCGTTTAGCACATACAAGCTGGAAGTGTAAATATCATATTGTCTTTGACCAAAGTTCAGACGGCAAGCGGTATATGGAAAACTCAAAGTGGAAATAGGGAAGATACTTAGAGATTTATGCGATAGAAAAGGAATAGAGATTATAGCGGTGTAGATCATATACATATGCTGATACGTATACCGCCCAAATATAGCGTATCTGAAATGGTAGGATATCTGAAAGGAAAAAGTTACCGACATGCAAATAGGAAATATAAATATGAGAACAGAAGATTTTGGTGCGGTACCATGTAGATACAGTTGGGAAGAGCACAAAGAAGATAGGGAAATATATCAATCATCAGCTAAAAGAAGATTGGAGAGCAGATCAAATCAGTCTGAGTGAGTACATTGATCCATTTATGAGTGAAAAAGTAAATAAATAAAAAGATCCCCAAGGGCGGCTGTTGAAGAAGTAGAGTGCTTGCAAACGCTGCTGCTAAAAGCCCCTTCTAGAGGCTAGAACAAACCACCAGCTAAGCCAATGGTTCTGATTTATATCATAAATAAGCAGCATTAATTTAAACTATTCCTTATATAGGAAGTAAGGAGAGGATACAGAATTTTCCCAAAATAAATTTTTTGAAACAAATGAGAAGAGTATTTTATTCTTTTTTATAATAAAAGTTTGTTGTAACATTTTATAAATTTTAATTTTTATTTTAAGATACCATATCATCATAAAAAAGAACAAGACAATCGTTTTATAAAATAAAAAAATGTATAAAAATAAACAAAAATATGAAAAAAATAATATATGCGTTTATAAAGTAAAAAATACAAAGTCTATAAAGAGGATTTTTATAAATAAAATAAGCAGATTTTTGTTTCAATAAAAGAATTGGATATAGATAAAAACACTGTGTAAATAATAGAAGGTAAACACAGATTTGTAAAAAAGTGATTGCAAAGGGATGAAAAGTAAAATATAACAAATGATTGAGTGGTTGAAATATATACTATAAATACATAAAAAAAGATAGGTAAAACAACAGTTGTTTTTGTTTATACATTTTTTAGGAGGGATAAAGCCATAAAATATGATTTTGTCCGTCACGAAAATAAAATACATCTTTTTGTCCACATTACTTGCAAAAATATTATTTTATGGATACAATAGACTGTATTCCAACAAAAATATTATTAGGGTGACAAAGGAGGATATAAATGAAAGGTATTATTACAGTATTAGGAAAAGACCATGTAGGCATTATTGGCAGTGTCTGCACATATTTAGCACAAAGTGATGTGAATATACTTGATATTTCTCAAACGATTGTAGATGGTTATTTTAATATGATGATGATTGTTGATTTGTCTACCACTCAAAAAGGATTTAGTATTTTAGCAGATGAATTGGAAGAAGTTGGAAAACAATCTGGTGTTATTATTAAAATACAGCATGAAGACATTTTTAATTCTATGCATAGAATTTAAGGAGGATTTTCTGTGATTACAAGAAGCGAAGTTCACGAAACCAATAAAATGATAGAGGATTCTAATTTAGACGTGCGTACTATCACAATGGGCATCAACTTGATGGACTGTGCCGATGCTGATATTGACAAATTTAATGAAAAAGTTTATCAAAAAATTACAACTTGCGCTAAAGATTTAGTAAAGGTTGGAGATGAGCTGGCAAAACAATTTGGAGTGCCTGTTGTACATAAAAGAATTTCTGTTACTCCCATTGCCATTGCAGCGGCAGGTTGCCAAACAGATTCTTATGTCAGTGTAGCCCATACATTAGACAGAGCGGCAAAAGCCGTTGGAGTCAATTTTATAGGGGGTTTTTCTGCTTTGGTACAAAAAGGCTGTACAAAAGCAGATGAGATTTTAATCAATTCTATACCACAGGCATTGAAAGAAACAGAAGTGGTTTGTTCTTCTGTTAACATTGGTACTTCTCGCAATGGATTAAATATGGACGCCGTGAAAAAAATGGGAGAAGTGATAAAAGAAACTGCTGAATTGACAAAAGAACAGGATTGCCTAGGCTGTGCAAAATTAGTTGTATTTTGTAATGCTGTGGAAGATAATCCTTTTATGGCAGGGGCTTTTCATGGCGTGGGAGAAAAAGACTGTGTGATTAATGTAGGCGTCAGCGGTCCCGGCGTTGTCAAAAAAGCATTGGAAGAAGTGCATGATGCAGATTTTGAAACACTTTGTGAAACTGTAAAAAGAACTGCCTTTAAAATCACAAGAGTAGGACAGCTCATTGCCCAGGAAGCTTCTAAACGATTGAACGTTCCATTTGGCATTATTGACTTATCTCTTGCTCCTACTCCTTTGATTGGAGATAGTATTGCAGAAATTTTTCAAGAAATGGGCTTGGAGGAAGCCGGTGCACCTGGTACAACAGCAGCTCTTGCCATACTCAATGATAATGTAAAAAAAGGCGGCGTTATGGCGTCTTCTTACGTAGGAGGATTAAGCGGCGCTTTTATTCCTGTCAGTGAAGACCATGGCATGATTGTTGCAGCAGAAAAAGGCGCTTTGACATTGGAAAAATTAGAGGCTATGACCTGCGTTTGCTCTGTTGGTTTAGATATGATTGCAGTGCCTGGAGATACCTCGCCTGCAACACTTTCTGGTATTATTGCAGATGAAGCGGCTATTGGTATGATAAACAATAAAACAACAGCGGTGCGATTGATTCCCGTCATTGGCAAAAAAGTGGGACAAACAGTGGAGTTTGGAGGATTGTTGGGCTATGCGCCGATTATGCCTGTCAATACCTATAGTTGTGAAAGATTTATTAATAGAGGCGGAAGAATACCGGCGCCAATCCATAGCTTTAAAAATTAATAAAAAAAGACGCTACAAGATATTTTCTGAAGTTTTCTGATTTTTACAAAAATTTTTTATATTGGCGAAAGAATTTGAAAAATAAAGAGTAGCCCAAATAAAATTCACAGGCGAAATTGATTTTTCGCAAAAAAAGTCTGTATTTCAAGGCTTTATGAAAGGAAAAGTTTGTATATGAACAAATGGGTATTGATCCATTAATGAAAACCACTCATAAACGAGTGGTTGGAACAACACCTAGAAGGGGTATTGCGTGCTGATTCCCTAAAAGGGAATATGAAAGATTTGGCATTGCATTACAATTACAGGCAGCCACGAAAAGTGGCTGTCTATTTTCCTCTGCTACTCGTAAACGGGTCTGTGTACTCTTTTAACGAGATTTGATCTGCCATATCATCTTCTTACAACTGATTTTTATCGCCTTTTCATTTCGTCCTACTGTATCGACAAAATATCCTCTAAAATTTCTTCTGCCATATTTCTATTTTAAATTTGCATGCCTCATCAGTGCACTCTTTATCCTACAAACTGTGCTAAACTCAGATATGGTGGTATACTAACTAACATATGGATATGATCCGGACATGCTTGTGCTTCCATGATTTCAACCTTTTTTCTTTACATAATTTTATAATGATTTGCCCTATATCTGCTCTTCATTCTTTGTATATCACTTTTCTTCTGCATTTTGGTGCAAATACTATGTGATATTGGCATCTATATTTGTAATGTGCAGTACTATTTCATTTCTCATATTAAAAACCTCCTAATTTTGTTTTCGTAATGCGGTCGCCAAACCTTCATTCTAAAATTATAATGAGGAGGTTTTCTATACTAAAGTATTTTATTTACCTTTAGTAAAACTAGAGCTTTTGTTAGGCTAAAGCACCCAATAAAGCTCGAAAAAGCCCCAATGGGCTTTTTCGACACGCTGAAACATCAAGAGATACTTTCTGGACATTTTTTTATCACAAAAAGAATGTCTGATTGAAACGATTGTCTGATAACAAAATTTTGGGTGATGAATGCGGAATATATTTTGTTTAATAAGTAAAACGGTTAATGTCTTCCATGGTAATGCCTGGATGAAGAGCAATATTAATAGCGTTTGCAATGATATTTGCAAGACGATCTACTACGGCGTCAACTTCTTTTGGAGTAACAAACATATTGCCTACATAGGGGTTTAATATTTCTACAATCAGCCTGTATTTTTCTTCTGTATCCATAGATTGCAACATTTCATAAAATGCAGAGCCTTCTTTTGTCTGAGCAATCATTTCTTCCAGCATTCTATCCATAGTATCATTGATAAGCGTTGCAGCGTCTACTACAGTAGGCACGCCCAATGCCAATACCGGTACGCCAAGGCTGTTTTTGTCTAATGTCATACGTTTATTACCCACTCCCGCACCGGGAGCAACGCCTGTATCAGACATTTGTATGGTAGCGTTGATTCTGCTAAATTTGCGAGCAGCCAAAGCATCTATTGCAATGACTAAATCAGGGTGAAGCTTTTCTACTACGCCTTTTATGATTTCACCTGTTTCAATTCCTGTAATACCCATTACACCCGGACTGATTGCGGCAACGCTTCTGACAGATTTGTTGATTTCTTCTGGCAAAATACCGTCTAAATGGCGTGTAACAAGTATTTTTTCAATGACTTTGGGACCCAATGCATCCGGAGTGATATTCCAGTTGCCAAGACCAACCACTAGTATTGTAGATTTTTTGTTTAGTTTTGTTAACCCTGCAATATGTTCTGCAACAATCTGCATCATTTGCTCGTGGCTTGTAATATCATTTTCTTTTAATAATTCTGATTCTATTGTGATATAGTTTCCTATAGGTTTTCCCATTGTTTGACTGCCTGTTTCATTGAGTATTTTTACATGGGTAATTTGGCAGACGTTAGTTTGTTTTGTCTGCAATATAACGCCTTCTAATTCTTCAGAGCTTTTTTGTTCCTCTTGAGCCAGTTCTCTTGCTTCAATAGCAAGGTCTGTTCTGGGGCTAAAATTCCAAGGAATGTCTATTTCTTTGTTTTTTTGCATAGTATGCCTCCTGATATGATCTTTGTTTTGCCATTATTTTTGCCTTCATTTTTAAATATATACATTGACTTATGGTCAGCTTTAGGTTAAAATATATGATGTTGAGTTAATCACAGACGTGTCGGAGCAGAAAAAACTGTTTTTGTGATTGATAGAAGTAGAAAAAGCGATATTCCCCAAAATATCCAAAATAGTAAAAGAAAAAAATATGTATAAAAAATAGGAGGAACATAAATTGGCAAATATTAAATCTGCAAAAAAAAGAATTAAAGTCATTACAAAAAAGACATTGAGAAATAAAATGATTAAATCTCAGACAAAAACAGCAATCAAAAAGGTATTGGCAGCTGTAAACGCAGGAAACAAAGAAGAAGCGGCAGCAACATTAAAAGGAGCTGTATCTGCTATTGACAGAGCATATGCAAAGGGAATTTATCACAAAAATGCAGCAGCCAGAAAAAAATCCAGCTTAACAAGAATGGTAAATGGATTATAAAATAGATGTCAAAAAAAGACACTGCAAAAGCAGTGTTTTTTTTGTATAAAGGAAAGTCATATGTTAGACTTGTTACTAAAAAGAGTCTTCCGATGTTGAGGTAAAAGTAAAAATTTCTTTTCATTATCATAGAATTAGGGGGCGACAAATGTAAAAAATAGTGAAAAGAAGTTTCATATATAGATATATTACCGATATTTATAGTTTATTGTATATAAAAGTACCGTTTACAAGGGACTATACAGGTAACAGTCTGACAGGCTTTCACCTGCCATTATAATTGTACATTGGTTCACAGATGTGGCAAGGAAAACACCGACAATTAGAAGTTAGACGATAAATTTTACTATCCGCTCTGTTCTACATCTGTAACAACATGAAATATAAGGCTTTTTCTGTGTTCAATTGTCCACAGCCACATACACTTTCATAGACTTTTTATAATACCACTGTGCTACAATAAAGTCAGCAATAAATCAGAAGTTATAGGAGCGAAAGTATGAAGTGAAAAGAGGGTATTGGGTGCTATTTTTTTTACAAACCACTTGGACAGACAGCTAAAAGAGTTTCTAACCGAGCAAAAGACACTTTCCAGTGAGGCAGAATACTGGGACTTTATTTACAAGACCGCCTATGAATAGTAGGAGAAATGTTCTGCCCAGCTTGATGAAATGATGATGTCAAGCATTTTCAACCAGTGGAACACCTCCACGTATTGGGTAGAATTCTCCCTTTTGAGAACTGGTGCATACACATTGAAAGAAACCTTGTACTGCACTTTTTTGACTGCATAGGTGCTGAGCGAGGTCAACGAGGTATACCATAAGAACAAGCTGACGCCTGCCATGCTTGTTATAGGTCTTGATGCTATCCTCCATGACAATTTCCAGTATGCAAAAGAAAGGTGCATC
This sequence comes from Candidatus Coprocola pullicola, assembly GCA_018715395.1. Lineage (GTDB taxonomy): Bacteria > Bacillota > Clostridia > Lachnospirales > Anaerotignaceae > Coprocola > Coprocola pullicola. The sequence goes on from DVLQ01000137.1 coordinate 15,594, forward strand.
TGGCTGGACAGGGAGCAGTTTCTTGAGGAGATTGGAACGATTTATCGCCGCTGTGAAGAACTGCTGCGAAAAGCTCAGGATCGACCCTACGGCATAGGCTCCGAGTGGCTCCACGAAGCAGAAACGAGCTGCTCCAGTTTTTTTGAACACTATGCGTTCTGCAGGGACCGGGTAAAGAACCCCATGATTGTCTGGATTAATCAATTTGAACCCGATGAGTATGTGTGGTATTTAATTCGAGATGAGACTACATTGTATTGCCTCCAACTTTGTGATTTCGGATAATCCTTTTCTATACAGGGCAATGACTCCCACTCACCTTTGCTGATGGGCAATCAAGAGGCGGACAGCAAAGGTGTTGCCGCCCCTCACCATTATCAGAGGAGTATTGCATAAAACCTTATCAATTCCCATTTATGGGGGAGATAGCAAAGCCAGTTAACAGCAAGATGAACGGCACATAATATGCTGCCGTTGATAGTCCCACCCGCCTTTGCTGACAGGCAATTAAGGCGGAAAAGCCTTTAAAATGGTTTCCCGACTATTTCAATTTTGAGAGAAAAATTCATTTGCTTTTATGAGTAGGGCTATCTATTCGGGACACTTTGTGTCCCATAGTCCGGCGTGAGGCGAGGGTTTTCCTATACGCCCTGTCTGCTGATGAAACCAGACCTGCACTTGCGGCTCCACGCCATGCAATCACAGTCCTGTTTTCCTGCTGCTTTAAATGCTCTTGCTCTCCCCGACGACAACAGCATTTTCACGGTAACGCCGACAGAGCGTATAACACACTATACTTTGCAAGCAAAGCCGTGTGTCAAAGGGGAACCTCGTTTGGAACCCGCGGACAACAAAACAGGCTGAATATCTCGCACTTTCTCGGTGCTTGGTACTCGGTCTTTATTTGTTGTCAGAAGCCTCGTTTCGTGGTTTGCGTGTAGTTCCTTGTAAGCTGAACTAAATGAAGTTGTAAATATCACATAATATTTGTTTTGAAATATATCACAAAAGTGCTTTATCAAGGTAATAGGGAAAATATTGTATGAGTGGAAAGAATAATGATGAAAAGTCAAGCTTAAAATGAAACTTTTTGAATGGATTGCACAAAAGCGTTTCAAATATATTTCAACCTTGAAAACTGCATGACAATAATAACATCTTTGCAAACTCTCTCAAATGGGGACATTTACAAAGAATGTAAAACAGGGTATAGGCTTGTCTTGATTTTTCTATTGCAAAAATAGTTCTTACAAGTGTTTTTGTGTGATATGGCATAAAGTAACATGTTTACCTTCAGAACACTTCTTTTTCAGATATGTACCAAAAGATTCCTCCCAATGATAGACACATTTTGTAGTGTTGTAAAGAGCGTATCAAAGATGTTTGTGATAAAACAATCTTGTTTATTTTTAGATATATCAATCCCAACGTAAATCATAAAAACATCCCTTTGAATAAATATTTGATACTATTTAAAACCATAGGTACTCTTTGCGGTTGTAGCCTTGTTCTAAATAAACCGTCATATGGTATTAAACTGATTAACAAATATACAAAGAGGCTGTGGTTGGAAGCTTTTTCAAATCATCAAGTGGTAAGAAATGAAAAGCAATCCACAGTATCTTATAGTATATAGTCATTGGAGAAGAACTATAAACACTACTACTTTATAATATAAGGAGTAAATAAAGGCTTATGTACATATGCCTATAGAGATGCCGCCTAAAGGGAGCATATCAAGTTTTAAGGGGGATTTGAAAGAAAGATGTGATAGGTTTCATAAGTTGAAATACAAATATAGAAAAAGAGAATTTTATTATATTGATACAACAGCAAAAAATGCAGATAATATATAGCTAATTAAGAGAAGATGAACTAGGAGAAAAGTTGATAATGGAGTCGGAAAAACTTTTTTAAGGACGGCAGGCAACACAGGCACAATTAGCAGACTAGGTTATGCGTTTAGGCATAAGCCAGGAAAGGCTATGTCCACATAGAAAAAACCACCCGCTAAGCAGGTGGAAATTTTTTTATAAAACGATATAAAGATTTTTTGTGGTCAGTGGTAAGAATATACTCACTGCCAAAGCCAATGAGAAAAGATGGTTGTATTTTTGATAAAAAAGGTTTTTATATCGTTTTTTATAGTATATGCTTTTTTTTATTTTTTGTGCATAAAATCATATATTTATTGTATATTGTAATGTGGTTTTTTCAGTTTGTTTAGCATAATTAAAAAATCTCAAGTACATTGAAAATACTTGAGAAAAATGGGATTAAAAATCAATTTGTTTTTGTAATGTAAATATATTTCTAACGCCGCCATCAGAGCGTTTTTCTTGTTGTAATGAGATATATCCACATTTTACAAGTAAATGAAAATGAGTTCGATATATTTCTTCTGACATATTTAAATCTGCCAAAATTTTATCCTGTGATGGAAAAAGAGAGGCTTTTCCATCAGAAAAACTGCAAAAATATGCATAGATTGCTTTGGAAAGGGCAGACAGGCGTCTATCTTCCATAATCAGCCTGGGAATATAGCCATAACCACTTTCATAAATGTTGTGACGCATTGCAAAGACTCCTTTTTTATGATTTCTTTGTAACATCTGCTTGTTTGGCTTGTATAAGCGACATAAGTGTTTTGGGACAAAGTAGTATCTGCTGACCTCTTATACCGGCGCTAACAGCAATTTTATCAAAAAGAAATGCTGTTTGGTCAATATAGGTGGTATATTTTTTTTTCATCCCAATAGGCGAACAGCCTCCTCTGATATATCCGGTCAGTCCAAGTAATTCTTTGACATGAGTCATTTCCACTTTTTTGTTTCCTGAAACAGAAGCGGCTTTTTTTAAATCTAATTCAGAAGCTACAGGAATACAAAACACAAGGATTCCTGTTTTATCGCCTTTTGTCACCAATGTTTTAAAGACTTGTTCCGGCGGCAAGCCAATGGCATTTGCCGCATGAACTCCGGAAAGATTGTTTTCATCATAATCATATGCTGCTGTTTCATAGGAAATTTTTTGTTGATCCAATAAACGCATAGCATTTGTTTTTGTCATAGTATTCAACTTCCTTTATTCATCTAATACAATAAATGTGGGAGCATTTTGATTGTCTAGCTCCATGGCAGATATAGCGTCTTCGGCAGATTTTACTTTCCAAATATCCCAGTTTTCATTTACTTTTTTGCCTAAGTAACGTTCTCCGCCATAAAGAACCATGTAACAGTAATTGGCAGTACCGCATTTATATTGCACTTGGCTTTGCTGTTGTATCAATTCATAGGTAATCATGTGTTTTAAAACATCGGAAAAATCTGCTTTCATATCATTTTTGTAAAAATATACATTGTAAGGAGGTAATAAAGATAGATTAAAATCAGGCAAAACGCTGTTTACAGCATAATGTAGATTGGATTTTTTATCTAAATCATCTATGGCTACCTCCCAAAATCCATCTTCATTGATTAAAACATATTGCTTTACATTATTAGGCGTGCTTTGAGAGGAAAATGTGACAACAGCATACTTTTCATCTGCTCGTATATCTCTTACATAATACTGGTCATAGTTTCCCTCATAAACACGGATAAAATTTAATATTCTTTCATATTCCTCCATTTGAGGAGATAATTTCGCAATTCTGCCATGATATGTGTTGTATTTTTGAAAAAGCTGACGATATTGTTCTTGAGAAAGGCTTGTAATTTTTCCTTCTGTAGAACAAAGCATGATTTTACTGCCAGAGGGCTGTTTTGTTGCTGTAAAAATATCTACTTCTTTGACAGAAGAAGGCAGTTTTGTTTCTATGTATGCGGCAATATCGCTGCTTTTTAATAAAAGAATGTCGCAATAAAAATCAGAAAAAGTATTTTCTAAATATCCGTTTTCAGATAAAAAGCTTGTTGTTACATAAGAAGCAGTGCTGTTGTTATACAGTTTTCCTTCTTTACTTAATAATGTTTGTTCTGCAGCTTTGCTTTTATAAAAAGAAGAAGCAGCTTTGGCTACAGTTTCTAGTTTTGCCCAATATTGGCTGTTAGATTCTCCCCAATTTAAAAAAGAAGATGAATTGCTATTTTTTTGAGAAGAAATGTCAGTTTGTTCTTTTTGAGATGTTTTTATAGTTGTGTTTGTTTGCTCTTCTTTTTGGGGTGGATTTTGTTGCTGAGGTTGTTCTGTTGTATTTTGTTCTATTATATTTTGTTCTGTTTTAGAATTTGTACCATCTGCGATGATTACTTGATTTTGCTCTTTTAGAGGCTGAATATCATTTTCTGTTGTAATAGGGTATTCTTTGACAGTACAGCCTGTAATGGAAAAAAAAGATACAACCAAAACAGAAAAAAAATGAAATACTGTTTTTATTGGTTTATTCTTCAATATAATCATCCTTTTTGTCTGCTATCGCATCATATACAGAAAGAAGTTCTTTTTGATGAGCTTGTAAAACAGATTGCAATTTTTCCTCCATTTCCCACTGATTTTCTAAAAAAGGAAAAGATACTAGCCAAACAGGGTTATATTCATCTAATACTTCATCTATGGTATCTACAAATGGCTTGACACTATTCATATCATAATAATCTAATATGGCGTCATATTCCCAGTCTTGCACATCTCTTTCACAAGTAAGTTTTAAAAAAACAGTAGTAACGTCAGGTGCAGTTTCTTCTGCATATATGTTTAATATAATATTTTGTTGTTCTCCTAAGTGGTAGCAACCTAATTCTTTTTCCAAAAATCCTGTTTGTTTTTCCTTAAGCATAATTACAATAACAGTTTCTTCCATAAAAGAACCTCCTTTGCTGAAATATAAAATATTTTTTTAGATATTACAGCATTGTATTTTTTAGGATATTTTTTTCATTATAATACGGAATGATTAGAAATGCAATAAAAGCCATAATTGGTTAAGAAAATTGAAAGACTAGACAAATAAAAAATACTTTTTTTTCATAATATTTCAGTATATAATAGGATTTATAATTTGAAAAAAGAAAGGGTTGTTTTGAAATGCTTCATACAATAAAATGGTATGTGAAATTTGTTTTTTGTTTAATTTGGAAATCCATAGATGCCAAAAAAGCAGATAAAGTATTAAAAGAAGACGGACAAGAAGCTTATGATAAATTTGTTTATGACGTTGTTTCCAAGTGGGCTATGGCACGGCTCAAAGATAGCGGCGCAGAAATTATA
>DVLQ01000138.1 GCA_018715395.1 Candidatus Coprocola pullicola
TAAAAGTCCAGTGCTCTACCAACTGAGCTAGTGACCCGCAACAACGAAAATTATTATACTGGACAACCTATAAATTGTCAACACCTTTTTTCAAAAAATTATCAAAAACTATTGTGATGATGAAAAAAATATGATATATTAAAAAACAAATAAATTCGAAGGAAGATTGTTATGTAATGGTTATATTTCAAAATTAGATATATAAAAAATACTCTATTTGATAGGGTTTTTTTGTGTTGTATTTATTTTGAAATATATCGTATAACAGTTTTTCAAAAAAAGAGTTCTTTTTTTGTATTTTGTACTGCGGTAATTTCCGCAGTTTTTTTGTTTCAAAGGAGGAATTTTTATGGAATTTATTTATAAATACCCTCGCACACGTCATATCAAAGGTTCTAATATTCAAAAAGGAGACGAAGATTTGAAATGTGTTGATTTTGAGAGTATTAAGGAGGCTTATTTTGTTTTGGAAGAAAAAGTAGACGGTGCAAATGTAGGGATTGGTTTTGATAATGATAGAAATATGCTTTTGCAAAGTAGAGGGCATTTTTTAACAGGAGGATATCAGGAAAGACAATTTGACTTGCTAAAAGTTTGGGCAAATTGTCATAAAAATGAGTTATATAATATTTTAGGAAAAAGATATATTATGTATGGGGAATGGCTATATGCTAAACATACCATATTTTACGATAATCTTACAAATTATTTTATGGAATTTGATATTTTTGACAAGGAAAAAAAGAAGTTTCTCAGCACACAAAAAAGAAGAGAACTTTTAAAAAGCCATTCTTTCATCACCTCTGTAAGAGTGTTATATGAAGGGCATTTGGATTGTTTGGAGGATATGGTATCTTATTTAGGAAGGTCTGCATTTCAATCAGATGATTGTGATGATGTTTTGAAAAAACATTGTCAAAAATTAAAATTACCATTTGAGGTAGTTAAAAAACAAACGGATATGTCACGGGATATGGAAGGCATTTATATTAAAATAGAAGGCAAAAAGCAGCCCCAAGAGTATGTTATAGACAGGCTGAAATATGTAAGAAAAAGTTTTATCAATACAATATTAGATTCTCAAAGTCATTGGCTTGACCGCCCGTTGATACCAAATTTGTTAAAAGAAGGAGTGGATATTTTTTCTTTAGGAGCTGGGGGCGAGAGTATATGAGAAAACACTTTTTTGCATTTTTAGAAGAAAAAAAGTATTGTTTTGATGAAATAGCAAAGGATATTTCTGTGATACAACAATTAAAATATATGGAACAAAACTATGATTATCATGAAGAAGGAAATGTTTATTGCCATACAAAATTGGTTTGTGAATATATTATAGAAAATCATTTTTTTGCACTAGAGAGTAAACAAAAAAATATATTGTTTACAGCGGCGCTTTTTCATGATGTAGGAAAACAATATAGTACCAAAATAGAAAATGGAAAGATTGTTTCTCCTTTTCATGGAAAAAAGGGAGAAAAGTTATTTAGAGAATTTTTTTTCAAAAACCAACAATTTTTTATTCCTTTGAAAGAAAGAGAGCAGATAGCAAATCTGATTGCATTTCATATGTTACCAATGAATTTTATAGAAAAAGTTGAAATAGATTATTTTTTGATAAAAGCAAGCTGGTGTGTTGATATGAAATTGCTGTATTTACTTTCTTTAGCGGACATTAATGGAAGAATTTGCAAAGATAAAAAAACATTGCTTCAAACAACTTCTTATTTTCGGGAGTATGCTAATGAAATAGAATGTTTTGATACCAAAAAGAGTTTTTTTAACAATTATACAAAATGGAAATATTTTCAAAATCACTCTGTAGGATATCATTGCAAAATTTTTGATGCTACTTTGTTTGATGTAATGGTATTATGTGGACTGCCTTTATCGGGAAAAGATACTTATATTTCAATGTATCTCAATGATATGTGCTGTATTTCTTTAGATGATATTAGACAAAAATATAAAATATCTCCTACAGAAAATGCAGGTAAAGTAGTCCAAACAGCTATCATAGAGGCAAAACAATATTTGAGAAAAAAACAACCCTTTGTATGGAATGCTACCAATATTATATTTGATACAAGACAAAAGCTTTGTAATTTGTTTTCAAATTATGGAGCAAGAGTTACCTTTATCTATATTGAAGGGCAGTATCATACGCTGTTGCAGAGAAACCAAGTAAGACAAAGAACCATACCGGAAAATGTTTTAAATAAAATGATTCAAAAAATGGATTTTTTACAAAATTATGAAGGGTATCAAACGAAGTATTTTATTTCAGAACAAAATCATTTTTCTGCTGTTTGCTTTTGATAGCAATCAAAAAAATTTAAGAAATAAAATATACATAGCCTTATTTTTTTAGTAAAATTTCTGATTTTATGAAATAGTAAATGAAAATGGTTTTAGCATTTGAAATTGTTCAAATAAAAATAGGTGATTGTTAACATAATAATACAAATATAGATTTAGAAATAAAAACTTTTGAGCAACAGATTATTATGTAGCTACAGTGAGATTGAATACAGCCACCATACAAAC
>DVLQ01000016.1 GCA_018715395.1 Candidatus Coprocola pullicola
GAGACTGCCCAAGTAATCTCTTTTCTCTGCTATTTTTATTTACTTACAACGTCCAATCTATAATTCTTTTTATCATATTTTATTTCCATATCAAACAAATCCAAAATTTTCTTTGATTCATCCAATGTAAAACTAATCACACCAAAAACATCATTCGCCTCTACCTTAGACATAGTAACAGCAATCTCTTTTCCATCTTTTTTCATATGCAATCTATATACAATGTCCCAATTTTCAGCTTCGACCTCTTCCAGAGTAATTTCATTCACACTAGGAATTCCCGCTGCATTTAACACATAAATCATAGGAATTCTAACAGTTCCCCTTTCATCTATATATGGTGCTGTGTAGTCAAAATCTACCTTTTCTCCATTCAAATACAAATCCAATCCTGTGTATAATTTTAAATTTTTTCCACTTGGTCCATTATCATAAGCAGTAATGTCTAAAATTTCTTTCATTTCTTTTTGTGTCTTTCCTATCATAATAATTTCATCTAAAATCACACTCCCATAAAATGTGTTCCAGCCAATTTCTTCTAAGCTTCTTGGAAAAACAATGACACTGAAACCATGAATATCAACAAAATTTTCCTCTCCAATTCTTTTCACACCTTCTGGTATTACAATATGTCTTAATCCTTTAAAGTGCTGAAATGCTCTGTCTTCGATTTCTGTAGTTCCTTCTGATATGTTTAATTTTTCTAAAATACCCTTACTATTTTCTATTACTTCTTTATCTTCCGGCCATGTTGCTCTAAACACAACTTCTCCTTTTTGCAAAGCTTCTCTGTATCCTACCTCCCTTCTTCCTTTGTCACCTGCGTAATTATCAAACTTATAGCGATATCGAATTTCTCCAGCCACAACTATATATCGATCATTCTCTTCTGCAATAACAATTTCTTCCAAATCATCGCAGTTATCAAATATACCAGGAAAATCTTCTATATATAACTCTTGTACACTTGCAGGTATTGTAACACTTTTTATACGTTTTCCCTCCTCTGTTTGAAAAGCCAGCCATCGAATTTCTGTACAGCCCTCTGGTATCACCACATTTACTTCCTCTCCATAATATCCATTTAATATTTTTGTGCCTTTCACCCATTCAAAGCCATTTTCATCTATTTCTGTTTCCAAAGCAACCTCTTCAAACACTATTCTTGCTGAGGCACAGGCTGTGTTCATAACACATAAAATGCCAATCATGCCTGCACTCAGCATCTTTTTTGCACCCATAGCTTTCTTTTTCATCATGCATACACTAAAAATACATAACATACCAATAAAACATATTATCATAGTCATACTTTTTCCCTCCTTCTTTATTCATACAATTTTTTATTTTAAACTTTTTTTGCTTGCAGCTGCAGCATACAAGGGGCGCTTCCCTTTGAAAGATGCATATATCTAAATTCCAGCACTTTCTTGTCTGCTTCCGTTTTTGTTGGTGGAATAGTGCCTTCAAACAAATACCATCTATTGGGGTTGCTTATTTTATCTTCAACCTTTTCTCTATTTGGCTGTAAAAACTTTCCTACTGCTTTTCCCCCAAATTCAATGCCTGCACAGTGGGAACTGGCATTGGAAATAAGATATACTTTTATGTTGATTGAATGCTGTGCTGAATTGGAAAATATAAATTTCATATTGTATTGCACTGCATAATTAGCAACATTATCATACCATTCTTCTTCGTTATTTACATTGGCAACCCAGTTATCATCACGGTCTAAGTTTGCCAAACCATCAGGATTGTTTCCCAAAAATCCGCCTTCTATCAAATGAATTGGATTACTCTCATACTTATTACATTTATTATCTACCTGCCCATTCTCAGGATTTTTTTTACGAGGATAACAAAGCTGATAAAAATAGGAGGTTTCCAATTCCTCTTTATGTTTTTCAAGTGCCTTTTTTTGATTTATGTCAGTAGTACTTTCAGGATAATATTTGTCTAAATCTGATTGATAAAGTACGTCCTTGGCATCTACTTCTACACACGTTGATAATTGCCATGTGGGAGCAATACCCGAATAGGTTAGTTGTCCTTTTTCTTTTTTTCTTAAATATGGTTTTACATTGGAATAATTTGGTATCTCAATTAACTTTCTTGTATCATCACGAATAAGATATACTGCCACAACTGCTTCGCCATATACTTTTATGGAAGACAATACCTCTAAGAAATCCTTATGATATTTTCCTTCCATTATTACTACACTATGATCATATGGTATTTCAAACTTGCCATTCTTTTTTTCATTTTCTATTGGTTTTATATCATCTATACGTTTATCTGTACAAAATGCCTGCCATGCACATATTGCTAAATCCCAATCATCAGAATCTTCTTTTCCATGCCGTCTTACATATACAATAAGTTCTTCTGGATTTGGATTGTATACTCGTACCATATATCTATAACGTCCAAACGTCCTTGGATCTTTCTCTTCTTTCGTTTTTCCATAAGATAAATAAACCAATGCTTCATCATATTCTTTCAGTTTTACCCTATTTATTAAAAGTATATCGTTTTTAAAAAACTCTGTAAAGGGAGCTTCAGGATAATTGCAATAAATAAGAGGCTTTTTTTTAGCTTGTCCAAATACGAGTTGTCTTTTTGTCCAAATCCAAGGTATGTCACAAAAAATATCTGTTTTACCATTTCCGTTGTTTATTAACTCAAATTCTTTACTTGGCATTTGTTTTTTTGACTCCAAATTTTGACTCGTATTTGAATAAAACTCCAAATCCTCTTTATCAATTACAGCTGGCGGCAATGGTGGATTTAACGCCCTAGTCCATGCCTTTTGATAGGTATCCTCCAAATCCTCTCCAAACACCACCCCTGCAAACATATCTTCTTTTTGGTTTATGGTCAATAAAATGGTAACTTTGTCTGCCTTTGTGTCTGTTATCACCTTTGAAGTCATTTTAGCATGGGTAAACACAATGGAACGCTCACTCAATTCTTCTACTTTTATATTGACTGCCAAATCTCTGTAATATCCCTCATCATACACAGGCATTTTTGCCCACTGCAGCAGTCTTTGCACATTGATATTTTGATAATCTGATTTTGGAACCTCCAATGTTACAAGCATTTCATTTTTTATTTCATATGCTTTTGCAACAGAGGTTTTTGGTGTTTTCACCTGCACTTTATAGCTTGTGATATACTCTGTTTCAATGGGATTTTGTTCATTTTTTGATATCAAACGAAATGACATATGCTACACCACCTTTTTTTACATTTTTACTGCAATTTCAGTTCTGTCAAAGCTCCGTATCAATATAAAAAATTTTATCACTCCTTCTGTTTTTTTGTATTCTTCTTCAAACTCCACAACAAAAGCGTCTCGAAATTCTATCAAATGATAAAGATTGTTTAAATTGTCATACAGCCTCACTTCAATGCTTCTATAAGGATTTTTTTCATGTGGCAGCATTTTTGCCCATACAGACAGCTTGTTTACTTCAAGTGCCTCTAGGCTTTTATCATACAATGTATATTCTCCCGAAAATGAAATGGATGTGATGTTTTCGGATAAAAATTCATTTTTTCCTTCTATATCCTCTGCAAGCTCTTCAAAATTTCTGATTGTAAAATCAGACAGCACAATCCTCTTTTCTGTATTGTGCAGGCATACCATTTGTTCCAGCATTTCAAAGCTTAGTATCCTGGCAGCTTCTTCGTCAACAGAGCTTTTATCAATGATTTTTATTTGTATGCTCATACCCTTTCCCCCTTTATAAATTTACACCGCCGTCCGCTTTTATATTGATATTCTCTTTTAATGAAATGCCGCTGTGTCTTGTTGCCAAGCGTATTTCATTCATTGCCCAAATGCCTATTTTTTTTCCCTGTATTTTGGCACTGCTCTGTGTGCAAATGTGAATGTCTGCACTGCTTGTCAATTCAATTCCTTCCCTTTCATCCATATTTAACAGTATCATGCCGTTTTTTGCTGTCAGCTGTAATTGAGCAGGTGCAAGCATCAATTCTTTTTTATGTATATTTCCTAAATATTTTACATCTGGGTTTTGTGTTTTGAGATTGCTTTTTCCGTCCAATCGGTTGAGAATACGCACATAGGCATTCTCCATATATTCATTTGGTATGTATAAATTCACTTCATCCCCTATTTGCGGCATACAATAAAAACCTGTTTGCCCTTCAGATGTATAATTGGTTTCAACCGGATACCAATAGGCTTCCTCTACCGATTGTTCTTTATCAATGCAAAGATGCACCTTTACCCTGTCATTTTTTACAGCTATCACTTTTCCTGCAATGGAAACCCCCAATATGCTGTGATTTACCAAGGGCAAAGCCTGTAAGCCATTTTCTTTTACAATATAATAAATAAAAAGAACCAACCCCTTTTCTATAAAGGTTTCTTTTTTTGCAATTTTCAATGTTATATTTTCATAAATCATTGTGTCTGATAATTCATATTGATTTGTACTTTTCAATTTAAAATAAATGGTATCTTCTTCTTTCCATCCTCCATAATTTAATTCTGATTTTAAAAACACATCATTTTCTCTTACAATTTCAAAGGAATGTGTTGGTTCTTCATATACTTCCCCCGGAAATGTTCCTACCGATATATGTGGAATTTCGCTTTTTACATTTACAATCACTTTGGATTTCAATTTGGAAGCCATACGCAAAAGAAACTGCCAATTTGTTTCATTATATTGTATCACAGGCTCTTCTTGGATACAATCATTGGAAGCATAGTCAAAAACAACTGCCTCCGGCATTTCTGATGTCACCACAGTATGAAATAAATTTTGAAAAGAATTTTGTTTGTTTTGAAAACTGCGCCGCACTGGTTTGATATCCAATAAAAAGGTTGTGCTTTTTATATTTAATTTCACATAATAAACTTGTCCTGTCTTTTTTGTCACAATACTGCTTAAAACACCGCAAAAAATACATTTTTTATCCAAAAATATTTTTAGTATGGTGCGCTGGGACAGCTCATCTATAAAGCGATACTCCTTTTTTGACAATACAGTCAGGGAAGCAATGGCTAAACCATGTTCATTCAATTCTTCTATGATTTGTAATTTTTCAATTTTCATAATACTTTCTGGAAATTCTATCAACAGCTGCCCGCAAGTAAATATTTTATTCATATGGATTCCCCCCTGCCAAATATGATTTTATCAGTTTACCTTTACAACACTACTATTTATTTCTATGGAGGCATCTAATTTTATTTGGCTGGAGCCGCACTTTAATTTGATTTCCTCTAAAGCTTCAAATACAATGTCTTTATCTGATACAAAATTGACGCTGCCGTCAGAACAAATGTATATGGGCTTTGTAGACTGAATGGTAATGCCGCTTTTTTCGTTTAGCTGTATATAAATTTTATTTTCTTCTCCTGTTTGCTCATTTTTCCAGTTGGCGCAGGTTAAAACAAGCTCATCATTTGACAGCTTCAGTTCCTTTCCATCTCGTGTTCTTAAATATTTTATCTCCGGATTTCCAATTTTGTCTGTTCCTGTATTGTTTAGACGGATTGCATTTAATCCAACGGCACATTCTTCTTTTTTATTGGGAAAATAAATATGCACAGTATCTTCTAATTCCGGCATCACATACCATCCTGCACTGCCCTCTGCTGTATAAGGCGTTGTATAATGAAATTCCCATGCCTGTGACAAAGTAGGAGGGGTTTTGTCAATTTCCAAAAATACTTTTATATTGTCCTGTATTCTTTCCAATACTTTTGCTTTTAAAGAAAGCCCCACTATTTTTTCATTATATATTTTAGCAACAGCAAATCCTCCTTCGGTGGTCAATTCATATTGATATCGTAAAACGCCGTCTATCATTTCCGTTGTTTTACTTTTCACATAAAGAAATGAAATTTGTGTATCTTCTGTATGATATTGATAAGATAACATATCTCCTATATCAAAATTTTCTGTGGTTTCTATATAAAAAGAAACAGCGTCCAATTCTGTAAATACAGTTCCCTTTTCCAATTCAAAATCCGTATTATAAGATATATTTAAAAATTTTTCCATATCCTTTTTCACAATAAAGTTATATTTTTCTATTTTTCCTCTGTTTACACCCTTAGGAATTCCCATTGTTATTTTGGGGCTGTCAAAAAGCAATGAAGGCACTAACCCCATATAAAAATGCGAGCTGATTCTTTTTATAAATTCCCAGTCTGTTTCTTTATATTGCATGATAAATTTTCCTGTGGTTTTCCCATTTGTGATTTGGTCATCAATTTCACCAATTTTGCGGATTGCATTTTTTGTAAAAAGTCCTTTAGAAAAAGGGGTTTTGATTGCTTCGTCAACAACAGAATAATAGGTCTGGTCTTTATTTTGAAAAGAACGGCTTGTTACTTCAATGTCTGCCAAAAATGAACTGGATAAAGCCTCTATCAATAGAAAATAAGATTTTTCTATTTGTTTGATTTCTACTTTTTTTACAACACCTTTAAAAATTGTTTTATATTCCAATTTGTCATTGATGATCTCAATTTTATCCAATGCACGTACATTACGGACATAGCTTATTTCGGACTTTTCCAAAAGCTTGGCTGTAACATTTAATACTGCATGCTCATTTATTTCCTGTTTTATTTTCAAGGCTTGTAAATGTAATAATGCAAGCATATTGCTTCCTATATGTAAATAAGTATAAATTGCCATATCTCTTTTCCCCTTTCTTGTGCAATGACCGTAAATATGAAATGGTTCATTCCTTTTGACCACAATTTTCAATCCTAATAATGCCCCCAAATGTACAGGGAACAATACAATCCTCCAATAATGCCAATTCACAATCCAAAACACCATCCTGTTGTCCTTTTAACCATTTCATAACAACAGAAGGCACACAGGGAACTGGTGGTATGCTGCGTTTACAGCTGCAAAATGACAAAATATTATAATTGGGTTTATAGTCATTTATGTTTGCCTGATTTTTTCCCTGGCTTAGCACACCATGAAAATCAGGTATTTGTAATTCACTTATTTTTGTGCCTAAAGAACAAGCCAATGTAGCTCCTTCACATACTATTCTTTTGCTCATATGCATCCCTCCGTGATTGCTTCTGAAGAATCAAAATATTGTTTTTCATTTTTCAGTGCTGCCAAAAATATCATTTCTATGTGATTATAGGTGATGACACTGCCTCCCCGCATAATATCCTCCATAGGCACTTCCTCTGTTGGTTGTATTTTGGCAACACCATTTTCTTCATAGGCATCTCCAATGCCCAACAGATGTCCAAACTCATGGGCAGCCACTTGCATATATTGCTCCCTTGTATAGCGATTTTCTATGGCATTATCTCCAAAAAAGCTATACATGGTCATGATTCCCACATGATTTATTTTCCACTGGGTATTACTCACATGAGAAATTTGTTTGTTTTTTGTATATTTATCATAAGTATTAATCACATTAATCATGGCAGTATGCTTTTTCTTTTGATTTATAGTGTCTATATTGACAACAAAATGAATGTCATATTCCCCTAGGCCGGCCAATTCCCCATGGGACTTTTGGGGATTTTTGATATTCCATTTTTTAAAGCCTTCTGTAATTGCCATAAAATATGCTCCCATTGCATTATTCTGGATTCCTTCAACAGAAATATATTCGTCACCAAAATTATTTTTGTTTTTATATTCCGTATAAAAAGTCACTGTGATGGTTCCGTCCATTCTTTTTAACTGATATGGTCCCATATACATATCTGTGTTTAACATAATATGAACCACATCATGAAATACCCACTTGCTGTAAAGCTCCTCTTTGATTCCCATAGCATAAGCCAGTTCCTCTGCACTTACAGATGCATACTCCATATTTTTCAGCTTCTCTTTTTTTAGGCCTTTCAAAATACTGCTTGTATCTTTTATTTTCATACTGTTTATGACTTTTTCTGCCAATGCAATGGGTATATAATCTTGTTTTAAATTATCTTTTTTTACAATATTCCAATTTCCGTTATACCAAAATACAAGCACATTTTTTTCTTCAAGCTGTGTCAATGCTTCATTGCATCCATCAGATATACCCCAAGCTAAAACACCCTCTGGAAGCTGTATTTCTTTCAAAACTGTATCTTCCTCTTCCAATTTATCAATGTCTTTTTTTACTGTTGTGTCAATTAACATTTTTTTATTTTTATCATCTTTTTCTAATACAAAATCTGATGCAAAGCTTCCCTCCGTTAAAACTGCAATACTGGAGGATTCATATTTGGAAGCATATTTTACAATGGCTCCTGATGTTTGGTATCCTGAAAGCACCGGAACCGCCTCTATTTTGGCAATTCTTTGTTGGGGAGATACAAATCCTTTGCTTGTTTGCCAGCTCATTTTCTCACTCCTTTTTTATGTTTATTTTTCTAAATTTTATATTGATGGGACATCTTCTTAAAATACTTTCTGCTAAATCCTCCCGAAAGCATAAGTATTCTTTTTTATATTGCAATATACAAAATAATGCTTCATTTTTTATTGTTTCAAAAATAAATGGAAATTCTAATACAGAAAAGTCATGACATATCTCGTAAATTTTTAGTGTATTGGTATCTAATCTCCAATAAGGGTATTGGCTTTTAAAATCTTGGGATGTCACAAATATTCCATAAAAACAGGTATCCTCCCTATAAGCAGAAATGACATTTTTTATTTTTTCAGAAAATATATGATTTGAGAATGTAAATTTTTTAACTTCTATATAATCTGCCAATACTGTTTTTTCTGTTATATTGCTCTGAATAACAACATCTTCCCATTTATTTTTTATATTTAAATACTGACTGAAATTTAATAAATAATTGATATTTCTATCTTCTTTTAAAATAAAATAATTCATTTTTTCTCCTTATAAGTGCTTTTCATAAAGTAAATAGGGCAATTCATATAATTCATTTTGTACAACACAAAAATCATTTGTCGTTTTCATTTGATGTATCCTATCCAATACCTCTTTCTCTTTTAACACCTTTTTTAAAATTTTTACAATGTATATGTTAAAATATTGTA
>DVLQ01000139.1 GCA_018715395.1 Candidatus Coprocola pullicola
ACACCGTTGGTATTTGGCCTCGGGAAACACTTCGCCCACGGCTTCCAGCATACCAAGGCACTTGTCACCAACCACCAATTTAACCCCATCCAGACCGCGACCGCGGAGCCACTGGAAGAAGCTGACCCAGCTGGCCTTATCCTCTTTCATGCCCTCAGCTGCACCAAGAACCTCGCGGTATCCATCCTCATTGACTGCAATGGCTACCAGAATGGCTACATTTTCAAACTCTCCGCCCCAGTTGCGGCGCAGGTAGATCCCATCCACATAGACATACGGATAACGTCCACCTTGCAAAGGACGGTTCCGCCAATCCTCAATGTGGACATACGCTTTCTTGTTCAGCTCACTGATGGTGGATGGCGACACTTTGCTGCCCCACAGGGCCTCGGTAATATCCTCCACGCGCCGGACGGATACGCCTGCCAGATACATCTCAATGAGAGCTTCTTCCACGCTGCTTTCACGGCGGCGATACCGCTCAATGATGGCGGTTTCAAAAGAGATTCCCTTGAGTTTGGGAACCTTGAGGGTAACATCTCCAGAAGTGGTGGTGAGGTTGCGGCTGTAGTGGCCGCTGCGGTAGCCCTGGCGCTGTTCATTGCGCTCGTACCGGGCAGCTGGGTCAGTTTGTTGGCCTCTGCCTCTAGCAGCTCGTTGAGCGTCTCCTCTACACTGCCTCGTACGAGTTCCTTGAGTTGACCCTTGATAACTTCCTCGTTTAGCTGTACAATCTTTTCGGACATGGTTTGCTGTCTCCTTTCGAATGGTTAGTGTCGCAACTTCATTCTACCAGAGATCTGCAAACCATGTCTCTTTTTTATTTGCTTTTCAATTTGCGAAACTTATTGTACCTTATCCGAAAACCAGGTCTCTTTTTTCTATTTTAATTTGCGAAATTTATTATACCTCATCTTTGTTTTCCTCCATCATTTGTATGTGATGTCTTTGGTTTCTTTTGCCATAATAAAAAGTCCTCCTATGATTTGAAATTTATCATAGAAGAACCCTTTAATAACATTTTTACAGAAAAAGTTTCATACTACATTTATTTAAGCATATTATCGAACAAAACTGCTAGCATATTCCACAACTCCTTTAGGAATATACATATAATCATAAAAATATCCTAAATTATCATTTTCTGAGTAATACCTAATAACAGTCCCATTATTAAAGTCAATATAAAAATCTGGATCTCCTTGATACTTGGAAGTCGTATAATCAACAGAACGGAATGAATCTGAAATACAAAGTTCTTTAAATCTTTCTATTATAGAACTGTCTGTTATTCTGACAAAATATGGTTCTCCCGAATTTTTATAATCTCCTTCACATATAGTTATTCTATCTGTATCAAAATTTGGCGTTAAATCAATAATAAATCCATTTATTGAATGATTCCACTCAATCATCTTATCGTCTATTCCGAAAGCATTTAAAAGCTTTTCAACTGAAACAAATATTGTTCCATTTACATTTTCTATTTCATGTTCGTTAAGCTGAATTAAAAATGCCTCATTATTCCTTTCTGCACAAATAGTTTTTTCATTTGTATCAAGTATAAAACTGCTTATATATGAACTTTTTCGTTTTAGTCTTTTGTCTGTTTCACCCACACTTACAGTGGAATTTTCTTCGTTCCAATTTACAAGATTATTCATTCCTAAAAATTCAGAAAGTCCCCTTAAGGGTGCCATTGCATAATTGCTTTGATTAAAATATAATCCAAAATTTTCTATTTTTTCCCCGTTTTCATTTCTTACAAAGTCATCATCAATATCAAGAACTATATTTTTTTTAAATGCTTTCAAACCATCTATAAATGGTGAATATGTTTTATCTGAAATATTGTAAGCCAATATACTTTCTGCATCATAATTAACTTTGCCAAGTCTTGATATTTGCAAAACACTGTTGTTCAAAAAATCTATTTCATACCTTATCCCTGTTTCTTTTCCATTAAATATATGATTTAAGTAAAGTTTTCCAGAAGTCTTTATATTGCTTTCATCTACTAAATAGTCGTCTCTATAAAAGTCCTTATCTATATATTCTATTATATAATTATAAATAGGCTCAAAATTATTATCTTCACATATAATAGACTCTACAATATTAAATTTTGTAGGCGTATTAATATATGAATTCTCTTCAGCAAAACAGCAATTCCAAGAAGAAATTGTAAATATAATACTAAAAATTATAATTTGCAACGATTTATAGAGCAAAGTGCTTCACCTCTAACGTATCTAAATATCAAAATAAAGTATATAACATTATAGGATAATGTCAATTAAAAACAGTTATATTGACATTATCCTATTTTAGTCCATAAATATCACAAGGTAATATTTAGCAGCAATTAGCTTTTTACACAATAGGTTTAAATTCTATACTCATATACTTCGAGCCTTGTTTCATTATTATTTTCAATAGTAAATGTAACAGTAAAGTATGGTTCCGTATCATATCTTTTATAAATATTTTCTTTTATAATAGTATCTCCATTTAAAATATTAATATTGTCTAACGCTTTATTTATAATATCTTTGTCATTAACATCTAATCTATCATTAATTGCAACAGCTATATTGTAATCAGGGATTCCATTTCTAAATATTTTTGTTACCTTACCATTTTCTATCATAGCCCAATATTTTATATCTGTCTTAAAATCACCAACTTTGAAAGTAAATGTAACGGATCCTCTATTATCGCCAATTTCATCTTCCATATAAAGTTTATCTTCAACACTATAGTAGTCACTATTAAAATCACTATCAATATTTTCTTTAATATAGTCAGCAATATCTTCTACTTCTTTACTATTAAATGAATAAAAAACATCATCATCAACAACATATTGCTCTATGAAAGAATTAGTAGATTTATATTCTGGCCATTCTTGAAGAGAATTTAAAGTTCTATCTAAATATCTTAGGCTTCCAGCGTAGGTTACCCATGAACTTATCTCATCAGGCGCCTCATATCCTCCGACATTATTAGCTGCTTCGCCTGCTTCTGTAATAGTCATTCCATCAGTTATAGAGTTAAAAAATGTTTGGCTCCATAAACCTGCATCTGTATCCTTAAAAGATTCTTTCCATCCAATTGCTACATCAGCATGATATTCATTTACAGCCTGCCGCGCTATATTAACTATTCCACCAGATGCAGTTTCACATCCAACAAAAAGCGCAAGTAATACATCATCCATATTATAATCATCTAGTCCAACCATTTCATGAGTTATTCCATTTATATTTATATCTCTACTTTTTCCATATGTAACACCACAGGCATCATCATCCTCACCCATATAATTCCAACGAATATAATCTGGTGAACCATGTCCAGCTAAAAATAATATATTAGATGAAAGCCTATCATCGTCTGTATAACTATGTTCTTTTTCAAGTTCTTTTACTGTTGGATGAAACACAAAGTCACTATGATATCCTAATGTATCAAGAATTGAGGAAACCGTATATGTGTAATCATCTGTTTTAATGTCATTATCGCCAAAATCAGCACCTACACAAAAAGCTGATCTTGTTACAGCAAATGCTGAAACCGTATTCCCTAATATTAATGTTGATAAGAAAAGTGCTGACAATATTCTAAATTTTTTCATAGTATAACTCCCTTTCATAATTCAAATCACTTACTGTATTTAACATTTATAAAACATATCTTGTTTAGTTAAAGTTGTTCTGACAACATTTTTAGTATTCCTATTCATTTTTTACATTATTATCCGAACATAAGCCGATTTTACTTCTTCATTCCAATAAATTGCAGTGTCATATAACCCTAATATTTTTGCAAAGTCCCTCAAAGAAATGAAAAAATGATTATTTATCATTTCTGTATTTTGCTCTAAATACACTTCTTCACCATTGATAAAAAATTTTTGATTTACCGTATCAAGAGTCAAATATTTTTCATTTAATTGAGCTTGCACTAGGTTCTTTTCTTTGTTCCATTGAATTTCTGAATTTTTATATAGTGCTTGTATAGTGTCTCGTAGTGGAATCATCATATAATCATTTTGAATATATGTTCTTTCATTAAAATGTATTGGCTGTTTTCCCTTATAAATAGTGCTTTCATTTGCCGGAAATACATAAATTTCACTTTGCTGCATTTCTCTACAATGATTTTCTATTCTTTCAATAAAATCATTTCCTACAGACATAGAAATAAGTCCATTTGTAGAATCATAAGACATTAACCCAGATAGGTCTTGAAAAGACACATAGCATTCCTCGTTTATAAATAGTGGAGGTACCAATGCTGAATATTGATAATCTTCAAATCCAATTTTATCATTTACACCATCTACATAAAACAAAAATCCATCTATATCTGCTTGAAATTGTTCAGTCTCATAATCGTTAAGTGTAGAAAACCTTGCAAACGAAAGAAAAGTCAACAAAGGAACCATTACAACACCATTTTCTTCCAGACAAGCTGAATCTGTCTGAATAAGTGCACCGTTAATACGAATTCCTTTTCGGTTTGTTTCCATTAAATAAGTTGTTTGATAGTCATAATTTGGAGATTGTCCAAAGATAGTTGTTGAAAAAATTAAAAAAGATAGAATAAAACAAATAATGTATATTCGCATATGTTCATCTCTTCTTTTACTTTCTATTCTCTTTTAAAAATAAAAACAGATATGGCTTTACCAGCTTACTAAATCAATATATTAAAAAGTGGCCGAAAAGCCATATTTGTTCTTTGCTAAAAACAATTTAATATTCTTCGATGTTTTCTAGTTCTCTAAAAATTCCAAAATTATTGTGGATAAGAAAAATTATATACTTCTTCTTTTCCAGCCAATTCCAAACCAAGGCCAAAAGTATACTTAGCACCGTCTTTAAAACCGGTTTCCTCTACGGCAACCAGGGCCAAATGGAGAAGCTCTTCGGCCCGAGAGAATTGGGCAGCATTTAAGTTGGTTTGCAAATAGCGGATCAGCTCTTGCAAGGCATCAGATCCATTGATTTTTTCCTTCACAAGATCATCCCTTTCTTTCAGATAGGTATGGTAGAGACTGGTTAATTTACTCATGTTCATTTCCTCCTTGGTAGGTTAGTTATCGGTAATTTTTATCATGGGCCACCAAAGGGAATTGGTTTTAATCGTACCAAAACTGTACTAAACGGCGGTGAAGTGGTTCGAAACATGCCAAAAGATATCAAAACCTGCCATACGCGGGTTGGCGGCATAGTATTTGGGATTTAAGCCTACTTTAAATATTATTATTTTCAGTATATATCAACATTAAAATAGTCACTAACGACATCCCACCTTGTTGCAAACATATACTTATACTGACTATTAATGGCCTTTCCACCTGTTCCTGCTTCTTCCGATCTTCCTTTATATATACCACAAATGTTATACATTCCATTTGAAAGTTCTGTTACAACAGCAGAACCACTATCTCCGCCTTCAGGCATCCTTGTTCCAGATGGTTCCATCATTATAATATTTTTATATGTTTGAACATCATCATTTCCAGAATCGTGCCATACTTTTGTACAGCTCGAAAATTTTATCTTAGCTTCAACTGGATTATTCCCATTTATAATATATACAGTATTACCTGTAATTGGAGCACCAGAAGTAAGAATCATCTTGTTATTTATTGTCTTTGAAGATAGCTTTGCATTACTTTCATTTAATTTAATAAGTGAAATGTCTATACCTTCACTTCCCGACATAACTTTTTTATTTACTGTTCCAATTGGATTATTTATATTATATGTAAATCTGTCACCTACATCAACTCCATGTGCTGTTGAAACAAAATATTTTGTTCCTGAACCAGAAACACTTGCTCCTATAGTCGCCGCAAGCTTTTTAGATGAATCATCAGGATCTGATTTGTCTATATCACTCACTGACACACCAGAAACAATTTCTGTCGCTGCCATTGGTGATGGCTTAGACGCATCCTTTTCCCCTTCATCAAAATTATCTATTATATTGCCTACATTTTCAAAAGTAATATTATCAATTCCAATATAATTATTAAATAATTCTTCCTTTTCTTCTGTTAAATCACATATTCCAACTGCAAGTCCATTATTAACGTCATCAATTGCAACATAATCAATATCTAAAGATTCAAATAAATCCAAAGCTCTATCTTGTGCATCTTTTAATTCATTGATGCTATATTTTGCAATGCTATCAAAAACCACACTATAACTATTAGAATAAGTAGATATCTGTTCAATATCTGTTTGCTCTATCGGTTTAATGTGCAGGATATTATTTTCTATATATGCGCCTCCTATTTCATCATCGCTAAAAAACTATCTAAAATTTGTTGAAAATCGTTTTCTGGTGAAATTTGATTTGCAAATGATGTCGCCGACATTAAAATACAAGCAGATAAAACAGTTGACATAATAGATATTAAAAATTTTTTTATCAGCATACACCCCCATAAATATAGTAAGAATTACTTTTTATATAGTTTTTAGAAAATATAAATAGTTAAGTTTATATGTAAGTAATAAATATTTAATAAAGTTTTTGATATGCAGTAGCTGAGTTAAATTAGAACTTATGAAACATACTCATTAACTGTGTCAGCAATAACTCCATCAACATATGCTTTTATAGTAAAATAAGCTCTGTAAGTTCCTGATGGATCAACGTTAGCTGTTTCATAATATGAAAATCTATTTGTATAATCACTATCACTAAATGTTTCTATAGTTCTCCATCCGCTTCCCACTTTCTGTTGAATAGACATTTTTATATATGTTTCTCCATCCGTAACAGTCCTTACATCAGCACCTATCATTACTTTCCCTGAATCATCAACATCGAATGTATAAAAAATATTTATGATCTCATTAAAGTATGGAACAATTCCTCCCTCTAAAGATTCCCCTTGCAAATTAACAAACTTTTCTGAAGCTAAAGCTTGTCCACCACCTCCGATACATAACATTGCTGACATAGCTAATAACATAAATCTTTTTTTCATGTTTAAAACTCCTCCTTATTATTTTTTTATTTCATAATAAGTAACCACAAAACCACCTATTTTTTTACAAGTTTTCATAAAATAATTGGTATCAAAACTCTACGTATTTTTTTAAGAAGCTTTTATTAAACTCTTTTTAAGCCATAAAAGCGTAGATGTTGGAATTATTCTCCAATATCTGCGCTTATTTTTTATTGTCAAAATAAATGAATGCCATATTTTCTCGTTGATTAACAAATTTCTAAAACCAAAAAGGTAACGTTTATAAAAAGAAAAAATTTTATGTAATGTCATACTTTAATGGAAAAATCATTGAAATTTTAATTATTTAGAAATTAAAGGCAGATTTTACTATCTGCTTTTTTTCCGCAAACATCAGCTTTGTATTGGCGCATGGGGGTGGTGCCATACGAAAGAAAGGATTAACAACTTTATTATAGTTGTTGCCTTTTGTCATGGATATAAATTCAGGGCACTGATTCGTGCGGTCTTTTTTTATAGGTGCCGTTCTCCTCCATTTTCATCTTCTAAAAAATTTAAAAACTTTAGGAGATGAAAAATATGAGATATTTTGTAACTATTGAGGATGAGAATGGCAAAAAAATTGAAGTAGAAGTAACAGAGAAAATATTTGAGGTTTTTGAAGATGACAGAAAATTAAAAGAACGTCAAAGAAATGAAAGACGCTTTCACTATGATAAAAGAGGGATTGAGGATTACATAATAGCTAACGAGCAAAGCCGATTTTTAAAGTCAGCCGAGGACATATATATTGATAGAGAAGCAATAAAAAAGGCATTAGACAGTTGTACCCCAACACAAAGAAGACGGTTTTGCTTAAATAAAATATATGGTTACACTTATGCGGAAATAGCTAAATTGGAAGGCTGTTCAGTTAATGTTATTTTTAAATCTGTTTCAGCAGTAACAAAAAAATTAAAAGATTTAAATTAAGGGGGTGAAAAAGGTGGTTTTAAGTTACCTATATATTGAAGGGACAAACCTTCGCATTGCGTACCTTGAAAATTGAATATACAGTATTCAGGTTTTCTGTTGAATTGATAGCGGCTTCAGGAGTAAACGCGATGACATGCTTAAAATAAGTAAGAGCGATTTTTTATGTCCTGTAAAGCTCATAAAAGTGGTTAATTGAGCTACTGCGATGAAAAAGTTTAACAGAAACTATAGGTACGTACTCCACGTTTATAGGGGGATACTGCGAATATGGCATTGCCTATCGGCGGTATTATAGTGTTTGACCACAACTGCCTGAATATTCCCTTGTGTCAGGAGTGAGCAGTAAGTGGCAACTTGCCGCCGATAATATGGCACATATCTAATACAAACAGGAGTAGTATCTTATAAGCACTTATGTTATAAAATTTTTAAAAATATATTCTTTGAGATTTCACCAATAACTTATAAGATACTACTTAATTTATAAATTACATAATATACAAGCAAGTATTCATATACTATTTTAAAATGACAAAAGGTGGAAAGTCACATGATTACTTCAAAAGAACTTTCAAAACTCAGTAAAATAGATATTGAAGCTGTGGAACCATATAATTTAGTCAATGCAGAAACAATTAGTATAGACCCTTCTGAACCAGCAATACAGCGCATGATGAAATATTTAGAACAAATAAAAAATCCTTATTGTTTTTTATGTGGTGAAATACCAGTGAAAATACAATTTGCATCAAAAGACATAGAAAATGCAGATTTAGGAGAAAAATTGAAAAGGTATTTTTTGGCATTAAAACGCTGAATATGCTATAATCATATTGTGATTATAGAGGATTGGAGGTAATATGGCACGTATAAGGCGTAACAGTATAGAAAAAGTTTTATCATTACAATCAAAAGTTTGGAAAGTAGGAAAATATATTCGTTTATCCCGTGATGATGGAAATAACGAAAGTGAAAGCATTATAAATCAAAGAAAAATTCTTGATGAACAAATCTCAAGCTATTTTGATAATGATTATGATATTGTTGATGAGTATATTGACGATGGTCGAACTGGAACATCTGATGATACACGTCCTGATTTTCTTCGCTTAGTTCAAGACGTAAAAGACGGGAAAATTAACTGCATTGTTACAAAAAATCTTTCCAGAGCATTCCGCAACAGCGCAAATCAGGGAAAATTTCTTGAAGAATTTATCCCGCTTTATAATACTCGTTTTATCTCTCTTTATGAACCGCACATTGATACTTTTCTAAATCCCGAAATTGTGCATAGCCTTGAAGTAAGCATAACCGGTTTCATAAATGAACAATATGCTTACAAAACAAGTATTGATGTAAGACGAACTTTTGATATAAAACGAAAAAAGGGAGAATTTATTGGAGCGTTTGCTCCATATGGATTAAAAAAAAATCCAGAGGATAAAAACAGTTTAATCATTGACGAAGAGGCGGCTGAAATGGTCAAAAATATATTTCACTGGTTTGTATATGATGGAATGAGTAAAAATGGAATCGCTAAACGGCTTAATGAACTTGGTATACCTAATCCCACAGCTTATAAGCGCAAAAAGGGATTAAAGTATAATAACCCACAAATCCACAAAAATGACGGGCTATGGTGTTCAAAAACAGTGTGTAATATACTGCTTAATGAAATGTATATAGGTAATATGGTACAGGGAAAACAAAAGGTAATTAGCTATAAAATACATGACAAAGTGAATACTGATGAAAGAGATTGGTGTATTGTAGAAAATACACATCAAGCCATTGTTGATAAAGAAACATTCGAAAAAGCACAATCATTACATAAAAGAGATACAAGGGTATCTCCAAAGCATAGGAATCTTTATCTTTTTTCTGGGTTTTTGCGATGTTGGGATTGCAAAAAAACTATGGTACGCAAGACTTCTAAAAACTATGTCTATTATAGTTGTTCCACTTATTCTCGCAAGTTAAAATCAGCCTGCACAATACATACCATACGAGAGGATGTTTTAGAAAAAGCAGTGCTTCTTGCTATTCAACACCAAATTTCTTTAGTTGCAAATCTTTCTGAAATAATAGAGGAAATTAATAATGCCCCTATTATACATACAGAATCTCAAAAGATAAACAATCTATTAAGTGTAAAGCAGAAAGAATTAGAAAAATTAACAACTATAACAGATAATCTTTATATGGATTGGCGCATGGGGGAAATTACAAAAACAGAATATCGGAGAATGAAAGATAAATTAGAAATACAAGTTGAACAACTACAAAAAGTCATTGCAAATCTGGAAAAAGAGAAAGAAATGTTGTCTAAAGGAATAGATACAAACGAACCTTATCTAATAACATTCCTAAAATATAAAAATATAAATCACATTGAACGGGGAATGCTTGTTGAGCTTGTGAATGTTATTTATATTCATAATGGTGGGGAATTAACAATTGAGTTTAATTTTTCAGACCAGCATAGGCAGATAGTTGAATACATTGAGTGTAATAATCAAAAATTGAAAGTATTGGAAAGTAAAAAGGCTATTTAATTAGCCCAATACTTTTAAATTTTTTAGAAACAAAGTTGTGCATATATAAATGATCCGGTAGGACCGGTAGGACCAGTAGGACCGCTAGGACCGGTAGGGCCGGTAGGACCAGTAGGACCGCTAGGGCCGGTAGGACCCGTTACACCAGTAGCACCAGTATTTCCGCGAGGAATGACAAAATCAAATATGGCATTATTTTCATTTCCGCTGTTTGTGACAGAAGCTGCACTGCCAGGTTCTCCGGTTGTGACGGAGCCTACTTGTATTGTAGCGGCTGTACCAGTTGCTCCTGTACTACCTGTAGGACCGGTTGCTCCTGTACTACCCGTAGGACCAGTTGCGCCTTGAACACCGGTAGGACCAATAGGACCTTGAGGACCTTGAATTCCTTGAGGACCAGTATTGCCCATAGGACCGGTATTGCCTGTTACTCCTTGAGGACCTTGAGGACCCTGTAAGCCTCTTGGACCCTGAGGACCCTGAAAGCCTCTTGGACCAGTGGGACCGGTTGGACCTTGGCAAGAAACAATTTCAGTACAATTACAACAGCAATGCCTATTGCATTTACAATTTGGATTATTACAACCATAGTTTTGATACATATCCATTTTCCTTTCTGTATAATAATATTGGTTTTAAGTGACTGTTATTTTTTTTGGCATTTCTCCTTTCAGACAAGTTCTACTGTAATATATGTACAAGTACTAAAAAGAGTGACAGTATAAAATAAAAAAGCAGGTATGTTAAGAATCGAAAAAATAAGCCGATATACTATTTATAGAAATGATAATATAACTGTACAATAGGGACAAAGGAGGATAATTGGTATGAGAACGAATTTTTTTATGGGGCAGCCTAATGCCATTTTTAAGAATGCACAAATAGTCAATGATAATTTGATAAAACAAAGAGGTGTGGAAAATACTGCAAAACAGTCAGAACAAAGCAGAAAAGACAGAGTGTTTTTAAGTGTACAAGGAAAATCTTCTTCTAATATGATAGAAAATTTACAAAAACAAAAACAGGCATTGATGGAGAAAAAAAGTGAAGTTAGGGCAAAAGCATTACAAGATGGAAAAAGTGCGCAACAAATTGACGCTTTGATAGAAACATATGATATGCAAATTAAAAACATAGATATGCAAATTGCAAGAATACAAACAGAACAAACAGAAAAAATAGCGAAACAAACAGAGCAGAATCCAAAGCATACAGAACCAAAAACAGAAGAAGAACTACAAAAACAACAATTATCCTCTTTGACAAAACTGGCTACTCATGCCCAACAAGCAGATACCATGTACGCCGTAAAAAAAGAAATAGACGGGCAAGCTAATGTACTGAAATCAGAAATTGAATTGGATAAAGCACATGGAGTAGGAAAAGAAACCATCGAACGAAAACAAGGTGAATTGGCTAAAATGGAACTGCGCTCCGATAACATTATGAATACAATAGGAGAAAAAATAGAAAAAACAAATCAAATAGCACAAAAAAATATACAGCTGTCAGAACAGCAAAAGAAAGATGATGACGATATAGAACCATTACAAAATCAAAAAAAAGAAGAAAATAAATAATATTTTTATAAAATTAGGTATAGAATGAATAAATGATAAAGAAAAAATAGACATAAAAATAAATATATTAAAACATTGTAGTTATTTTGATATAAACTGTCGAAAAAACAAACGAGTATGCTTTCAATAC
The DNA here is from genome assembly GCA_018715395.1 of Candidatus Coprocola pullicola. GTDB lineage: Bacteria > Bacillota > Clostridia > Lachnospirales > Anaerotignaceae > Coprocola > Coprocola pullicola. The sequence continues at coordinate 12,238 of DVLQ01000139.1, forward strand.
TATAGATAGAGTTGACTGTCTTTGAGAACAAATTTTCTGAATTAGTATGACAATACAACTAAAAAATGGTTCCCAAAGGATAAGCTTGTATGTGTTTAGAGGGCAAAGAAAACCAAGAGTAATAGCAAATCGTTTTGATTGGAAAGCTTATTTTTTTATATAAATTTGTAAAAACAACAATGAAAAATGATTGTTTCTAAATTTGATAAAAAGGAAAGCTATTATCTATTTTATATGAGCTGAATGATAGCATATTTTTTGTAGAATATCACGAAGTCTGTAAATAAGCATAGTTTTTTTAAAAAAATGGTCATATATCTATAAAAGTATAATATATTGAGGAAAGAAGCATTACGATATTTTTTTATTTAAAAATAATATGATAGTCAAACATATGTTACACCATACTGCATAAATTCCCTAAGGATTGTCTGAGAAGATTTCCAACCCAAGGGATGTAAGGGAAATTGATTAGAATCTCTACAGTGATATCGCTGTAGCAGTGTGGAAAAATATTCCAAAAAATAAAATGTATAAGATGCATAAAAACGTTCGTTATCCTTCTGAGGGCTATGTTCTGCCTTTCCATTGTGACTAGGTGCAAATGGACGAATGAACTTATGGCGGATTCTCTGCTCCTGTAGAGTGTACTGGAATAAGGTTAAAATATCCTTTCCAAAATTGGAAAAATGTTTTGTGAATTTTATTTCATTGTTCGTCTGGACACATTCCGCAGATATGGGGAAACGTTCCAGAAAATGATGACAAGCAATAGGCGTTGTATTCTTTAAAGTCTTCTACATACTGTCAGCGAGAGTATTTATTAATAGCAGTATATTGTGTTTTCCTTTTGGGTGGTTTATTAGACAGGGAGTGGGAAGGAATTGTACGTCGAGCTATATCCGCTGTTAATTCATCTATTCATATGGTTTGGGTATGTACTTTGGATTGGGGGGGTTATCAGGGGTTAACCCTTGTTTTTTTAGAAAACAATAAGCGTTTATAACCTTGCTGTATAAGTTTGACCCAGAATACAACAAAACTGGGGTTAGGATTCCTGTGCCCCATATCTCGAATCAATTTGATTTCATTAAGAGTATGTGGGTTGGGATAGGAATGAGGACGCCTAAAGCGGTCATGGAGGAAGTCCCAAGAGCTATCATAGGAGTTTTTTAGCGTATTGTCTATTGGTTTTGAACTTTTTGATAGCCTTAGAAACGCCATAATGTTGAGCATATTTCATAAGTGGTAAACGATATCTCAAATTTTGTGTTATACTTTTTATGAGAAGGTACTCCTGTGTATATATTTTGGGTTTGGTGATTCAAATATAACGCAAATGAGTTCCTCCCTGATTTATAAATATTTAGTTGTAATACATATATTGTAATACTACAATATTTTTTATTCAAAAAATAATATTTGATTGACAGATGATTTATCTCATGTTATAATATGACGCAATAAAATAATGAAAACCGTTGAAGCGGAGATAAAAACAAAACATGCCCTTACAGAGAGTCCGGAGTGCTGAGAGCCGGATAGGAAACAGTTTGTTAAATGGACCGCTGAGGGTGCAGTCAAAAGCAGTGTTGTCTGCTGAGTATTCTGTAACGTAAGGCATACGTTAGTTGTCGGAAATATGATTGTATTTCGCAGAGTGTGTGATAAAAAAGTATTTTTTTATTGCAAAACAAGGTGGCACCACGGGAAAAGATACCCGCCCTTGACAATGTTATTGTCATGGGCGGTTTTTTTATTGCATTTTATGCAAACAATAAGGAGGGAACTTTGTTATGTTATACCCAACTTTAGAAGAAGTAAAATATTTGATACAAAAAAAAGAATATGGACGTATTCCTATTAAAAAAGAGCTGTATGCAGATACTATCACGCCTATTACGGCTATTAGAATTTTAAAAAATGTCAGTAAGCATTGTTTTCTGCTAGAAAGCGCTGATACTGCCAAAAGATGGGGAAGATATACCTTTTTAGGTTTTGATCCCAGTATGGAAATCACTTGTCAAAATGGGGATATAATCATCAAAGGCAGTGTTGCTGTGAACGAAAAAACAAATTCCTCGGCAAATGTACTCAGAAAGGTATTAAAAGAAAATAAAGCGCCTTTTTTAGAGGAAATGCCTCCCTTTGTAGGGGGATTGGTAGGATATTTTTCTTATGATTATATAAAATACAGCGAGCCAAAACTTTGTTTGGACGCTATAGATGAAGAAGCTTTTAAAGACATGGATTTGATGCTTTTTGAAAAAATAATTGCTTTTGACCATTATAGACAGAAAATAATTTTAATTGTCAATATGACTGTAAAAGATGGTGAAATGGGATATCAAAAAGCACAAGCCCAATTAGAGTATATGACAGAATTATTGCAGTCAGCAAAACAGGCAGAAAAAAAGCCTCTTTATTTAAAAACTCCTTTTCGCCCTCTTTTTCAAAAGGAAGAATACTGCGCTATGGTAGAAAAGGCAAAAAAATACATTTACGAAGGAGATATTTTTCAGGTGGTGCTTTCCAACCGTTTGGAGGCAGAAATAGAAGGCAGCCTTTTGGATGCTTACAGAGTGCTAAGAACAACCAATCCTTCTCCTTATATGTTTTATTTTTCAAGCGATGACATTGAAATTGCGGGAGCCTCTCCGGAAACGCTTGTAAAATTGGAAAAAGGCGTTGTACATACATTTCCCCTTGCAGGCACAAGACCGAGAGGAAAAACAGAACAAGAGGACAAACAATTGGAAGAAGAATTACTTTCTGATGAAAAAGAAAGAGCAGAACATAATATGCTGGTAGATTTGGGCAGAAATGATATTGGAAAAGTCAGTAAAATAGGTACGGTGACTGTGGAAAAATATATGTCCATAGAAAGATATTCTCATGTTATGCATATTGGTTCTACTGTTCGAGGAGAGCTTTGTGAACAAAAAGACGCTGTTGATGCCATTGAGGCTATATTGCCGGCAGGAACATTATCCGGCGCCCCTAAATTTCGCGCTTGTCAAATTATCAATGAATTGGAAAACAATAAAAGAGGAATTTATGGAGGCGCTATAGGATATTTAGATTTTACAGGAAATATGGATACTTGCATTGCCATTAGAATTGCTTTTGCAAAAAACGGAAAAGTTTTTGTACGTTCGGGAGCAGGCATTGTAGCAGACAGTGTTGCTCAAATGGAATATGAAGAATGCATCAATAAAGCTAAGGCCGTAGTAAACGCCTTAAAATTGGCGGAGGGAGGTATTGAAAATGATAGTGTTAATTGATAATTATGATAGTTTTTGTTATAACCTATATCAATTAGTAGGCACGTTGTATGAAGACATCAAAGTAATCAGAAATGACGCATTTACAGTGGAAGGGATACAACGGCTAAAGCCTTCCGGCATAATTCTTTCTCCCGGACCCGGCAGACCGGAAAATGCAGGTATTTGTATAGAAACAATACAAAAATTGTATAAAAAAATTCCTATACTGGGGGTTTGTTTAGGACACCAAGCAATTTGGGAGGCTTTTGGAGGAAAGGTTTCTTATGCAAAAAAGCTGATGCATGGAAAAACTTCTATGATAAAGTTAGATACCAAAAGTCAGTTGTTTTATGGTATGAAACAACTGATACAAGTAGCAAGATATCATTCTCTGTCAGCAGTGAAAGAAACATTGCCGGAAGTATTCAACATTACAGCACAAACACAAGAGGGAGAAATTATGGCAATAGAGCATAAAACAGCCAAAGTATATGGTTTGCAATTTCATCCTGAATCTGTAATGACGCCGGAAGGAGATATTTTAATAAAGCATTTTTTGGAGGTTGTGAAAAATGATTAAAGAAGCAATTATTTCATTGATAGAAAAAAAAGACTTATCTTTTGAGCAAGCAAAAAAAGTAATGGACGAAATTATGAGCGGAAAAGCAACAGAAGTGCAAATGAGCGCTTATTTGACGGCATTGGCATTAAAGGGAGAAACTATAGATGAAATTACAGGCTCGGCAGCCGGTATGAGACAACATTGTATCAAACTACTTCATGATATGGAAGTACTGGAGATTGTAGGAACGGGAGGGGACCGTTCTGATTCTTTTAACATTTCTACAACAGCCTCTTTTGTGATTTCCGCAGGAGGGGTGCCGGTGGCAAAGCATGGCAACAGAGCCGCCTCCAGCAGATGTGGTGCGGCAGATTGTTTGGAAGCATTAGGAGTGAATATCACAATACCGCCGGAAAAAAGTTCTGAATTGTTGCAAAAAATAAATATGTGCTTTTTATTTGCACAAAATTACCATATTGCTATGAAATATGTTGCGCCGGTAAGAAGGGAATTGGGCTTTCGTACCGTATTTAACATATTAGGACCTCTTTCTAATCCGGCAGGAGCAACTATGGAGGTTATGGGGGTATATGATGAGGCGTTGGTAGAACCTCTTGCTCGTGTTATGAAAAATTTGGGAGTAAAAAGCGGTATGGTGGTTTATGGACAGGATTGTTTGGATGAGATTTCTATGAGCGCACCTACAACCGTATGTGAAATTAAAAATGGAGTTTTTTGTACTTATACCATAACACCGGAACAATTTGGCTTTCAAATGTGTCAAAAAGAGGAACTGAAAGGAGGTTCTCCGGCAGAAAATGCTATGATTACAAAAAAAATATTAAATGGACAAAAGGGTGCAAAAAGAAATGCAGTTGTACTTAATGCCGGTGCAGGGCTTTATGTAGCCGGGAAAACACAAACATTAAAAGAAGGCATTCGCTTGGCAGAAGAATTGATAGATAGTGGAAAAGCAAAAGCACAAATGGAGGCGTTTATTGCACAGTCAAATGTGGTATAAACCAAAGGAGTGAAGTAAAATGGATAATATATTAGAAACCATTGCAAAAATAACAAGACACAGAATTATAGAAGTACAAAGAAGCCACCCATTGGCAGAATTGAAAAAAAGGGCGGAGGCCATGCAGTGTAATACAGGATTTCCCTTTGAGAAGGCACTGAGAAAAGAAAAGCTTTCTTTTATCTGTGAAATAAAAAAGGCTTCTCCTTCTAAGGGAGTCCTTGTAGAAAAATTCCCCTATTTACAAATTGCAAAAGATTATGAGCAGGCAGGGGCAGACGCTATTTCTTGCTTAACAGAGCCTTATTATTTTAAAGGAAGCAATGTGTATTTACAAGAAATTGCAAATACAGTTTCCATTCCTGTGTTACGAAAAGACTTTACAATTTCTTCCTATATGATTTATGAGGCAAAGGTGTTGGGCGCTTCGGCTATATTATTGATTTGTTCTTTGCTGTCAGAGGAAAAATTAAAGCAATATTTAGAAATTGCGCATACATTGGGGCTTTCTGCATTGGTAGAAGTTCATACAGCCAATGAAATTGAAAAAGCACTGCGGTGCGGTGCAAAAATCATTGGAGTAAATAATAGAGATTTAAAAACATTTCATGTGGATACGGCAAATAGTGAAACATTGAGAAAATATGTACCAAAAGATTGTATTTTTGTTTCTGAAAGCGGTATCCAAACACCCAAAGATATTACAAAATTAAAAGAGATTGGAACAGATGCAGTATTGATTGGAGAAACATTGATGAAGGCGCAAAATAAAAAAGAAATGTTGCAATATTTACAGAAGGGAGCTATATTGTGAGTAAAATTAAAATTTGTGGACTCACAAGAAAAGAAGATATTTTAGCGGTAAATGAAATCAAACCGGATTATATTGGTTTTGTATTTGCAAAAAGTAAAAGACAGATATCTTTGGAACAGGCACAGGAATTGAAAAAACAACTTTCTTTTGATATACCGTCTGTGGGAGTGTTTGTCAATGAAAAAACAGAAAAAATCTCTCATATTGTTCAGACAGGAGTGATAGATATCATACAGCTTCATGGGCAGGAAACAAATGCGGAAATAAAAATGCTGAAAAAAATGTTTCATCTACCCATTATAAAAGCAATTTCTGTAAAATCAAAATATGATATACAACAAGCAGAAAAAATGGAGGCAGACTACATACTTTTTGACAATGGGGCAGGAGGAACAGGAGAAACATTTGATTGGAATTTATTAAAAAATATCAAAAAACCCTATTTTATTGCAGGTGGTTTACAAATAGAAAATATTCAAGAAGCATTAAAAAAGTGCCCCTATGGAGTCGATGTATCCAGCGGGGTGGAAACAGAAGGAAAAAAAGATAAACAAAAAATGAAACAAATTGTTGAAATGGTTAGAAACAAATATTAGGTTTTGTTAACTTAATATAAAAGTAAAAGTACAGAAAAGGTTTTTAAAAATACAATCATAAAAAGAATACAAAAAGAAAAGCGAACACCTGAAAAATTGTTTTAAAATAAAAACCAGTGTTTTGATTGTTGTTGAGTGTATGTAACACAGGCAACAGAAGCAGGTGCTTGTGAGGACGAAGAAGCAGGTCTATGTATAAAATGATAATAAAAAAAGTTAAAAATCATATCCAAAAACAATGGAATCCTTTTTTCGTTTTATACCATGCTTTAAAAGTTTTATAAAAAGATTTTATTACATGATGACTGACATCATTATGAAAGGAACCGTAAACATGGTGTTTTGATTTTGGATAGGCAAGCATAAGTGGCATATTTGAGCATCAAGACAATGGCATTTGGGGTAGCCTTTATGAGAAGATTTGATTGGATTCGAGTCTAAAGTAAACTGGTGACATTTACGACAAATATATTTTTGATGTCCGTATTGATATGTTCCATAGCTATAAAGGGAACGACAAAAACAATGGGTACAAGAAATAGCAAAATATTTAAAAGTAATTTTTATATTTATGCATAGAAACAGTGTTTTAGTTCATTTTATTGAACTTTCAATAAGGAGCTGTTATCTATATTATTTTAACGTAACAAAATCAAATATTAAAAAAGGAGAGAAAAAATATGTCAAAAGGACGTTTCGGCGTACATGGGGGACAATATATTCCTGAAACACTCATGAACGCTGTCATAGAATTAGAACAAGCTTATAACAAATATAAAAATGATGAAACGTTTCAATCCGAATTAACAGAATTATTCAATGAATATGCAGGCAGACCTTCTCGTTTGTATTATGCCAAGCATTTGACAGAAAAATTGGGCGGTGCAAAAATTTATTTAAAAAGAGAAGATTTAAATCATACAGGCGCTCATAAAATCAATAATGTATTGGGGCAAGTGCTTTTGGCAAAAAAAATGGGTAAAACTCGAGTGATTGCAGAAACAGGAGCAGGGCAGCATGGCGTTGCTACAGCTACTGCCGCAGCGTTAATGGGCATGGAATGTGAAGTGTTTATGGGAGAAGAAGATACTCAAAGACAATCTCTTAATGTATATAAAATGCGTCTTTTGGGAGCAAAGGTACACCCTGTTACAACAGGTACTGCCACATTGAAAGATGCTGTTTCCGAAACCATGAGAGAATGGACCAACCGTATTGAAGATACTCATTATGTATTGGGGTCTGTGATGGGACCGCATCCTTTTCCGACCATTGTAAGAGATTTTCAAGCGGTGATTTCAAAAGAAATCAAACAACAAATACTTCAAAAAGAAGGAAGACTACCCGATGTAGTGTTAGCTTGTGTAGGAGGCGGTTCTAACGCTATAGGCGCATTTTATCATTTTATTGAAGATACCTCCGTAAGACTCATAGGCTGTGAAGCGGCGGGAAGAGGCGTTGATACAGCGGAAACTGCAGCTACCATTGCGACAGGAAAGCTTGGTATTTTTCATGGTATGAAATCTTATTTTTGCCAAGATGAATATGGTCAGATTGCGCCGGTATATTCTATTTCTGCAGGACTGGATTACCCAGGTGTCGGTCCGGAACACGCATGGCTGTATGATATCGGCAGGGCGGAATATGTAGCTGTGACAGATGAAGAAGCAGTGGAAGCATTTGAGTATCTTTCTAGAGTAGAGGGAATTATACCCGCTATTGAAAGCGCCCATGCTGTGGCATATGCTATGAAAATTGCTCCGGAAATGGGAAAAGATAAAATTATGGTAATCAATATTTCCGGAAGAGGAGATAAAGATTGTGTATCGATTGCAAAGTACAGAGGGGAGGATATTCATGAATAATTTGAAAAAAGTATTTGAAAAGGGAAAAGCATTTATACCATTTATCACCTGTGGAGACCCTTCTTTGGAAATTACAGAAAAGCTGGTGTATGCTATGGAAGAAGCAGGAGCGGATTTGATAGAATTGGGCATTCCTTTTTCTGACCCTACGGCAGAAGGAGATGTGATACAAAAGGCAAATTTAAGAGCATTGTCAGGCGGTGTTACAACAGATAAAATATTTGATATGGTAGCAAAAATACGCCAAAAAACAAATATCCCTTTGGCATTTATGACATATGCAAATGTAGTATTTTCCTATGGCGCTGAAAAATTTATAAAAAAAGCATCTCAGCTGGGAATGAACGCTTTGATTATACCGGATGTACCTTTTGAAGAAAAATTGGAATTTTCTCCTCTTTGCAAAGCGTATGATATAGATTTTATTTCATTGATTGCGCCAACTTCTCATGAGAGAATTTCTATGATTGCAAAACAAGCAGATGGGTTTGTATATTGTGTTTCTTCTCTTGGGGTGACAGGAGTACGTTCTGATATTACAACAGATATTTCATCTATGGTAGAGGAAGTCAAAAAAGAACAGGATATTCCCTGTGCTGTTGGATTTGGGATTTCTACACCGGAACAGGCGAAAGCTATGGCAAAAAGTGCAGACGGTGTGATTGTAGGTTCTGCCATTGTAAAATTGTGTGAACAATATGGTACAGAATGCATCAAACCGGTGAAAGAATATGTAAGAGAAATGAAAGAAGCCATATTGCAAAAATAATTTGTAAAGTGAAAACAAAATAGAAAGCAGAATGTGTTCATTGTTTTTTTAGACCCTTTTCAAGATAAGCACTGCTAATCTGGAAACGGGAATAAATCCCCTCTATCCTATATCATTATCATTATGGCATCTCATTGAAAAAAACGAAAATATTGTGTAATAGAAAATAAACAGTGGCAAAAGTAGAACTGAACTGAACCCAAAAAGTTAGACAATATTTTCAAGTTAAAATTGTTCAAGAAGCCAGAAGGGCTTGTTGTCTGTAAATTGCAGGTGGCAAGTCCTTTAACTTTGCTTTGATTCGATGATTATTATAATAATCCA
>DVLQ01000140.1 GCA_018715395.1 Candidatus Coprocola pullicola
AGGACCGGGATGGACATACCGATGGTGTACCAGTTGCAAACCGATTGCACAGCTGGGTAGCTAAGTATGGAACGGATAAACGCTGAAGGCATCTAAGCGTGAAGCCGCCCTCAAGACGAGATTTCCCATTGTGAGAGCAAGTAAGGTTCCTTGAAGACGACAAGGTAGATAGGTTGGGGGTGTAAGTACGGTAACGTATTGAGCTGACCAATACTAATAAACCGAGGGCTTGACCTAAAAAGATTTGGACAATTACCATTGTATTCAGTTTTGAAGGTGTGTTACCTTTATATAGAATACGCCGATGTGGCTCAATTGGCAGAGCAGCTGACTTGTAATCAGCAGGTTAACGGTTCGAGTCCGTTCATCGGCTTATTTTTATATGGATGGGTTCCCGAGTGGCCAAAGGGGGCAGACTGTAAATCTGTTGCGATAGCTTCGAAGGTTCGAATCCTTCCCCATCCATTTTTATATGATAGCGCGGAGTGGAGCAGTTCGGTAGCTCGTCGGGCTCATAACCCGAAGGTCACAGGTTCAAATCCTGTCTCCGCAATCTAAAGCCCTTGAAAAATCAAGGGTTTCTTTTTTATGTGTTATAATAAAATCTATATGTTGAGTGGGTAGAGAGTTGACCTCCAACTGTTTTGTGAGAACGTATGTTAATAAAACGTTTTTGGCATAGTATTGGTTATGCTACATACGTTTTATAGTATATTTATTGAAGATGTTGAGTGCTAATATCATAGAAACATGAAAGTGTCCATACAGTATAATTAAGACAAATCAGAAAACTCAGTAAAATCAAGGGTTTGAACGATTTGTCTTTTCTTTTTATGTTCTTTTTCCAATGGATTTTACGTCCAAAAAATGTACTAAAAAATCGTGTTGTTATGAACACGACAAAAAATAAGCGAGCGAAAGGAATGATAATATGGCAAAAGTAATTGCTGTCTGTAATCAAAAAGGTGGTGTAGGGAAAACAGTAACCACTGTAAATTTAGGAATTGGTCTAGCAAGAGCAGGAAAAAAAGTATTATTAGTAGATATGGATGCACAGGCTTCTTTAACATTAAGTTTAGGATATGAGCCTGAAAAAATGGAAAATACCATATCTGCAATTATGGGAAAGTACATTAGTGATAATGATGGAGCAATTAATGTTATGGAATGTATTTTACATCATAAAGAAAAAGTAGATTTACTGCCTTCTAATATTGAATTGTCAGGATTAGAAGCAGCATTAGTCAATACCATGAGCAGAGAAACCGTATTAAGAAACTGCTTAAAAGTATTAAGGGAGAAGTACGATTATATTATAGTAGATTGTTCTCCTTCGTTGGGAATGTTGACAATCAACTCTCTTGCTTTTGCGGATACTGTATTAATACCGGTACAAGCACAATACTTATCCATGAAAGGCTTGGAGCAGTTAATCAGAACTATTTTCAAAGTCAAGATGCACATCAACAAAAAATTAGAAATTAGCGGAATTTTAATTACAATGGCAAATATGAGAACAAATTACTCTAAAGAATTGGTAGCACTATTACATCAAAATTATGATGGAAAACTACATATCTTTCAGGAGTATATTCCTATGTCCATCAAAGCAGCAGAAATCAGTGCAGAAGGAACCAGCATTTATATTCATGATAAAAATGGAAAAGTAGCAAAAGCATATGAATCTTTTGTACAGGAGGTATTAACATGGCAAAAATAAAAGAAAATGTTGAAGAAATGGACTTTGATACAGAGGAAAATACAGAAGAATTAGAAACTGCTGTAGAAGAAATCAAAACAGAAGAAACAGAAATGAAAAGCAGTGCCAAAAATGTAACATTGACTCCTTATGAAGAATTATTTTGTACAGATAATATGGAAGTAGTACAACAAATTGAAATGAGTAAATTACTTTCTTTTCACAAACATCCTTTTCAAATAAAAGATGATGAGGAAATGGAAAAACTGGTACAAAGTATCGCAGAAAAAGGTGTTTTAATTCCTGCAATTGCCCGTCCAGCAGAGAATGGATGTTATGAGTTAATTTCAGGACATCGCAGAAGATTTGCCTGTATGAAATTAGGGATTGATACCATGCCTGTTATTGTCAGAGAGTTAGATGATGATGAATCGACCATAGAAATGGTTGACTCGAATCTGCAAAGAGAACATATTTTGCCAAGCGAAAAAGCATTTTCTTATAAAATGAAACTGGAAGCAATTCGTAGAAAAGCTGGTAGACCTTCTAAAAATAATTCTGGACAAGTTGTCCAAAATTTAAGAGGAAAGTATTCAGTAGAAATTGTAGCTGATGAAGCTGGAGAAAGTTATAAACAAATTCAAAGATACATTCGTTTGACAAAATTAGTAGATAAATTATTGCAAATGGTAGATGAAAACAAATTGAAATTTAATGTAGGTGTGGAATTGTCTTATTTAGAATTAGAAGAACAACAAGAAGTGCTTAAATTTATGAAAAAATGGAATGTGATTGCTTCATTAGAGCAGGCAAAACAGTTAAAAACATATAGCCAAGAGAAGAAATTAAACAGTGCTGTGATAGCATTAATATTGACAGATAAAACAGAAAAAAGTGCCAGTATTACACTCAAAAAAAGAGATTTGAAGCAGTATTTTCCAAAATCTTATAGCAAAAAAGATATGGAAAACGTCATATTTGAGTTACTAAAGCAATGGCAGCAACAGCAAAATATAGAAGAAAATGAGTAAAAAAAGAATGAAATGTGATTTTCACAAATACGGATTTTTGATGGCAAAAATAATAAAAAAACACAGAAAGGAATGGTTCAAATGAGCGAATTATTATTAGATTATTATTATGGACAAGAAGCAGAGCAATTTATATTTTATAGAATACCAAAATTGCTTTTTACAGATGACAGATTTTTTGATTTATCCATAGAAGCAAAGGTTTTATATGGTGTTATGCTGGACAGAATGGGATTATCCATTAAAAATAAATGGCTTGATGAGAAAAAAAGAGTATATATTGTGTTTACCATTGATAAAATGATGGATTTATTGCATTGCAGAGAGCAAAAAGTAAACAAACTGCTCAAAGATTTAGAAGAAATTGGTTTGATTGAGAGGAAAAGAAACGGTTTAGGCAAGCCAAATTTTATTTATATCAAAAATTTTTTAGGAAATCATAAAAAAGAAGATGGAGCAAAAAAAGAAAAAGAGCAGCAATCACAACAGCAGAAAAATGAAAATGACAATTCCAAAAATGCGATTTTCACAACTCAGGAAATGCCAAAATCACAATGTAATAATACTCTCTGTATTAATAAAACTGTTTTTAATGAAACTCTATCTTATCCATCTTATCTATCTACAACAGACTATGATGCAGAACCGAAACAAAGAGTGGATAGGATAGATGGGATAGATAGGATTTCTAATATAGACACAACAGAAAAATCAAAACAAAAATTCTTTGTGGACAAGAAACGGAAGGAGCAGCTGCAGCAATCTGTAACGACTGGCAGTACAGACAAAAAAACAATGTTTACCATAGACAAAGACTTAGAAAAACAAATTTGCAAAGAAACAATTCAAAAAAATATTGAATATGGCTTTTTGGCAGAAAACAAAACGACCAAATACCAGATACCATTGATTGACAACATCATAGACATTATGGTGAGCGTTATTACCAGCAATAAAAATACAATACGAATCAATGGAGAGGAAATTCCTCAAAAAATAGTAAAAGAAAGGTTTCTCCAATTAAATTCCGGACACATAGAGTATGTGTTGGAATGTCTGAATCATACAACAAATAAAATACATAATATAAGAGCATATTATATTTCAGTGTTGTACAATGCTCCCGAAACAAGAAACGCTTATTATCATGCGGAGTTTCATCACGAGAAATATGCTTAAATGAAAACAGCAAAAAAATAATAACAATAATTTCATGAGAAAGACTGTATCAAAAAATGGTATAGTCTTTTTTTTATACAAAAAAAGGAGGAAACAACTATGATGATAAGCAGCAGAGTAAATTTTGGGGAGGTGAAGAAAGCAGCCATGAAAATAAGTGAAAGGAGTGTAACAGCATGAAAAAGAAAGTCATTCCCTTACTGCTATGCTTGCTGATAAATTGCTCTGTTTCATTGGTATTTGCAGAGCAGACGCAAACCGTTCCCTTTTTGATTGGAACAGACCAAAAGCAAGCAGGCAGCAGCATTTTTGTAACAAAAGTCTATGAAGTTTCTGAGGATTTTGACCCAGCTGGTTTGATTGAAAATGGTTATGAAAAAGATGGCTATTTGTTTTCTTACCAAAAGACAGACAAAAAAATCAATGAAAATAAGCAGACAAAAGAACTGTCGGAAAGTATTGCCATTGAAACAGAAACAAATGATGAACAAGGAATTTTGAACAGACTGCCTAACACAATAGATTACAACAAAGAAGATTTTACAGGGGTATTGTCGTTGGACAGAAACAGCATTGCAACAGAAGCAGCAGCATACAAAACGAAAAATACCACCATATCCACTGTCAAAGAATATAAAGAACTTATGGCGGCAGACAATTCCTATATTCCGCAAACAGCGGAAAAAGACGGTCATGTACTGCAATTAACCAGTGTAAATTGGGCAGTTATGGGAACAGGCTTGTCAGGGGATACCCTTGTACCCACAGAATACAAAGCAACGGCAAATTATTCTAAAACCATAAGCGAAAAAGTGCCGTCAAGCTATGTTACAACAGCAATCTACACTGGAACTGTGTCAAAACCAGAGCCGACCACAATGACATATACCCTTACCTATGTGGGAACACCTATCAAAGAAAAGAGTACAATTCTGGAAAAGACAGAAAAACAAGCATACAAAGAAATGCAAACACAGGAGAAAAAAGAAGAAATGAATGCGGAAAGCAAGCAAAGTCCTATTTTTATCAAAATGATATTAGGTGCTTTTTTGGGTGTTTTGTTGTCGGGCGGTATGGTTTTGCTGTTTCATAAAAAAGCACAGAGAGGAGTGAAAATTTGCAATGCACAAGATGAAACATATATTTGTATCGGACACCAGAAACTAAATAAGGACAATCTATACATAGACTTAAATCCGTTACAGCAATGGATACAAAGTCCATTTTTCTATTTTGTCATAGACAAATATACGGCAAAAAAACTGTATGGCAAAACAATAGCCATTACATTGGAAGATGAAACAAAAGAACACAGTATCATACCAAACAGCATAAGTGAATATGGAGAAGCCTATTGCTTTTTGTTGGAGATAGGAGGGGCGGAACATGAGAAGTAAAAGCTATGTGAAAATACCATTGTTATTTTTGATGACAACAAATATTTGTATTTGCTGCAATAGCAATGCTTTTGCAGTTACAAGTGATTTGGATTATCATTTCAAAACAGAAAACAAAGAAGAATTTTACATCACAGGAGAAAGCCACATCCATTTTGATGGAGCAGTGCCGGACTATTTGCAGGATATTTATGATTTCACACCACAAAAAAGATATGATTCTGAGTATGGTGCAACTATCATCACACCGCCGGAACAAAAAGCAAATGTAACAACTTATGCCCCAGCAAATGCACCATCTGGAAAATTTGTACAAAGTTCTAATGGAATGATTACAGGTGCAACACAGGGTACACAGCAAGCAGGAAGTATGACAAATATAGGGAATACAACAAATATGCAAAATGATACAAGTAATACAGTAGGTAGTTTTTATCCGTCCACATCAACAGATTTGCCAGACGGAAATAGAAATCATGCAGTTTATTATGCCAATCAAGAAGAACAAAAACTGCAATATCCCCTCACCACAATAGAACAAGTCAGGAAAACAGACGGCAGTATAGGCATTTTAGAAATACCATCTATTCAATTGAAGGTAACAGCATATGACGGTGATACTTATGCAGCCATGAAAAAAGGCATTGGACATATTTCGTCCACTTCCACATGGAATGGCAACACAGGTTTTGTGGGGCATAACAGAGGTTCCAGCGGTTATTTTGAAAAGCTGAAAAAACTTTCGGAGGGTGACGAAATGACATATACCACAATACTTGGCACAAGGACATATGTTGTGGAGTCTGTCAGCAAAATCGCAGAAACAGACTGGTCTAAGCTGGAATACACCAATGACAATCGTTTGACACTGATTACTTGTGTGGAAGATGTTCCCAATCAAAGATTGTGTGTGCAGGCGGTAGAAAAAAGATAGAAGTGAAACGAGATGATGAAAGGAGAATTCAGTATGAATGAAACATATAGCAGCAGTATGACAAAAAGACTGTTTTCATTGCTTTTTGCCCTGCTTTTTTTGCTTGCTTCCTTTGCAGAAGTATTTGCAGGCACTTCACTGGACAATGCCTTAAATAAAGTGAATCTGTATGTGAAAGAAAATAAAGGGCAGCAATTATTGACATGGAAAGGCGTCATAGACAGCAATAACTTTGCTCCGGCAGTAATTGTTTATAAAGCGGAGGACGGAAACGAGTATCCTGCTTATTGTGCCAATCCAAATCGTCCAGGTGTAGAAGACTTATCAGCGAAAACATATGATGTTGATGTTGACCAACTGGACACCGACCCTGCTGTATGGGGCGTCATTACAAACGGCTATCCTTATAAATCACCACAGGAATTGGGTGTAAATACGGAGTATGAAGCCTATTATGCCACCAAAATGGCGGTTTGGGCAGTGGTACACAATAATTACAGTAATCTGGACGATTGGAAAGCAAACGGAAATCAAAACGCTCATGTGGAAAAAGCCATGAAAGATTTAGTGGCAATAGGACGAGCAAATCAGTATGTCTATACTTCATGGCTTGCCGTCAATCCCAAAACACAGAATATGCAGGAGGACAGTATAGACAGCAGCTATCTGTCACAGGAATATTCTTTAGATTCCAATGTAAATATCAGAAGTTACAGCGTGGTATTGGAGGGAAATGTCCCATCAGGAACGAAAGTAACAGATTTAAGCAATGGGGAAAAAGACAGTTTTGATGGTACGGAAACAGCCCTTAAAGTTTTAATTCCTAAGGATTCTATCAAAAGCGACGGGGATTTCAATGTAATTGTAAAAGGAAAACTGGAAAATAAAGCAGTCATGTTTGGTCTTTCCCATGACGCAGGCAAACAGGACTATTATGTTGCTCCCTTGCCCTCTTATAATGGCGATTCATGGGTACAGCTTGTTTATAAAAGCGAGGGAACAACGCCAGAAGAACCAGACGAACCGAACAATCCAAATGTACCCACACCCTCAAAAGGACTGCAAATATTGAAAGTCAAAGCAGGTACAACAGAAGGGCTTGCCGGAGCAGTGTTTAAAGTAGAAGTAGACGGAAAAACAATAGGACATTATGTAACAGATAAGAATGGAGAAATATTGATACCAGATGTTACAGGTACAGTATCTATTACAGAGGAAGTAGCACCGGTCGGATATGTGCTTGATGAGAACAATCATAAAGATGTGGAAATTGTGGCTTCTGATGAACCTACTGTTGTAACCTTTTCCAATGAAGAAATGGCAGAACTGGAAATCATGAAGGTTGATGCTGACACAGGAGAAGGTTTAAGCGGAGCTGCCATAAGAATCTCTCTTGACGGAGGAAATGATTCCTATGATGTTTATACAAATGCATCAGGAACGGCTGTTTTAACAAATTTAAAAAGCGGAACGTACACTGTAACAGAAATTACAGCACCGGAAGGCTATATTTTAAATGACGATCCTCAAAATATTAAGTTAGAAGCAGGTAAAAAATCCACAATAACATTAAAAAACAAAGCAAAGCCGGGAATTGTCATTAAAAAATATGACGAGGATACAGGTATGCCTTTACCAAATGCGGAGTTTTCCATTGCCAAAAAAGGCGGCAGTATGATTTATGAAGGCATGACAGACAGAGAAGGCAAAATAAAATTGGAAGGCTTGGAGGAAGGCTGGTACACCATAACAGAAATCGCACCGCCCCAAGGCTATTTGACAGCCACAGAAAGCAAAGATGTATATCTGGAAGGCGGTAAGTGCGTAGAAGTAAAATTTGATAACCGTTTACGCCCTTCCCTTCAGATAATGAAAATAGACGCCGAAACAGGCGAGCCATTAGAAGGAGCTGTATTTAAAGTACAGCAAACAGAAGATAAAACGGAATCGGAATATGTAACTGATGAAACAGGCACCATTGTCATTCACGATTTAGATGAAGCGGTATACACTGTTACAGAAGTAAAAGCACCAGAAGGATACTTATTGGAGGAACAGCACAAGGACATTGCTTTAGAATGGGGAAAAACCAAAACACTTGTATTTGAAAATAAAGCAAAACCAAAACTTGAGATTTTAAAGGTAGACGAAGCCACAAAAGAACCCTTAGCAGGTGGGAAATTTAAAGTTACAGAAACAGAAGGCAACACTACATCAGAATATGTTACTGATGAGAACGGCAGAATACTCATAGAAAATTTAGAGGCAAAAATATATACCATAGAGGAAATCGCAGCACCAGACGGATATTTATTGGAAGAACAACACAAAGATGTAGAATTGGAATGGGGAAAAACAAAACAAGTTGTATTTACGAACAA
>DVLQ01000141.1 GCA_018715395.1 Candidatus Coprocola pullicola
CCGAATATATAGCGAATCAATGAAGAGAGGATCAACTGGAAGAACAGCTAACACTGGAATCGGAAAACCCTTTTAAGAGTAGCAGGTAACAGAGGCGCAGTTGGCAGATCAGGTTATGCGTTCACGCATACGCGAGGAACAGAGGGCTATGCCCGCATGAGAAAAACCACCTGCTAGGCGGGTGGATGCTTTTTATGACTTTAGCATCAAAGAATGCAAAGTCTTTGACAACTGTCCGCTCTGCAGATCAAAGGAAAGTTTGGCGCATACAAAATGAGTGTGCAAGTATCCCATGGTTTTATTCCACAATATAGAAAAAAATCATTTTTTCTATATTGTGTGAAGATATCCAAAATAGAATAAAAAAACACAATAGAAATCATAGAAAGGCACATGATTCTATCCACATTTCGGTAGAGATATGACCAAAAATGAATGTATCATCGTTTATGGGATAAAATTGAAATGATGATATTGGAAATTTGAAATAGAGATGCAGGATACAATATGAGTATGGAAGGACTAAATACAACAACAAGTCAAAAATACATAAAAAAATAATACCAAATTCAATAAAATCTAAACATAAAAGCGTAGAAAAATACTTTTAAAGGCAGTAGCCTCTTCTGCCACCAAGGTTTGAAGAAAGTAAAAACCAATATCATTTTGGTGAAGTGATGATTTTTTAAAATTAGAAATATATATAAAAAAGCTCGGTACTAAGGGCAAGTACCGAGCTGGGGCAACTGTACAAGAAAGGGAATTCATGTACAGCAAACAGTATAAACATATGGCATTAAAAAAATTTTAGGAAAACATTAGAGTTTCATAAAAAATATTTTTTGCTAAATCGATACTATTTGTTTTTATATGTATCACTATATTTAAAAATTTATATTGATGAGTTAGGACTGCCAAATACTTCTATAGAAATATATTTGTCTAAAACAACAGATTTAGTAGCGTCTTTTTCACCTCATTTTAAACTATGGATAAAATAAATATTGTAAAGATAGCAATTTATAGTTTTAATACTTTATCCAACAAGTGGGTCATAATATGGTTGGTGAGATTGCTAAGATGAGAGAATATCATTTTTATAAATATATAAAAATTGCATTGTGAAATTATTTGGCTTATCATTTCTTTGTCATAAATATTATATGTAATTGCATAAAATTGAATTTTTGGAATATTTTCACATAAACATTGTGAGAGTAGTTGTAGCTGATGATATTGGTTTTCATTTCAGCAGAAGTGATTATTAGCCAATTCTTATCAAATGCAGCGGTTTTAGATGAACCATATCGTTGCCAAAAGAAGATATCTATGAGGAAATTTTTTTATGCTCTGAATGGAAAAGCATTTTTCTTTTTGGCATGAGAATTTTTCAGTATTTTCTGAGAAAACTGCAATGTCGAAATGTCTCTAAACAGTAGAGAGAATTTACTAATAAGGATATTGAGGGTATCGACAAGGTCCATGCATATTCGTCAAATACTCATTTCATTCAAGTCTTTGACAAGCACACGGAAGTATAAACAGTTGGTTCCATAGGTATAAATGTCTTGAAACTGGCTGTTTTCCTCGGCGGAAGTGAAGAATCTATTTGACAAACGTTTCGTTTGCCAAGCGTTGCGATATACTATATTTGTAAAAAAATATAGTTTGTCTACACTCTGGATATCCGTTAGGATATTGATTATATTATTGTAAGAATTATAAATAGCATAAATATCCAAAACCATATTTTTTTGTAAATAAGGTGTTTGTTTTAGTAAGAGGGAAAGCTTTTTTATACTTACCTTAATTTTTACCTCACAAGTTTTACAATTTGTGCATTTTAATCTCCCATTCTTTGATTTAACATAAACCATATAAGTACAAAATAGTCTATGTAATTCGAATATAAATAAATTTATCAGATAATTTTGATGGATTATAAAATTAGACAGAAAATATCACAATATAGAAAGATACATGGATTATCTCAATAAAAATGAGTTGATTAAATTGATATTTCTGTTGTACACATAAGCCATAGTGAAATGGGAAATACAAAATTGAGTGTTAATATGCCGAAATCTTTTTTGGTACAAACAAACGATTTATTGTATAATAGTTTATCATAGGAAAAAACATCTTTTGATAAATTAGCAAAAATATTAAAAAGTTGTGGCACAACACAAATTAGTATTATAATTGATATGTAAAATTACAAATGTAGTGTTAAAACGTATTGATATTTTATTTAAGTAGAATGAATGGTGAAAACAAAAAAGAATTTGATGAGAAATAAAATATCTGTATGAAAAGAAAGGTAAAAATGCTAGATGCCCCTTAGGCATACAAAAAAGAAAAGTATAAATTTGAGGAGCTATTTTGCCAAATAACAATTTGAAAATATACATAGATAAAGGATTATTTGACAATAGATATTTTAAAAACAGATTATTATTTAAAAAGCTATTTCCTATAACAGCATAAAAAAGTTTCCTCAAAAAGGAACACTACAATTATCAGTGTTTTATAGTATGATAGATGATATAGATTTTGGTAAATGATTGGTAGAACTTACAGTTAAAAAACTCAAGGATAATGTGGTTGAGGGCTTTTTTGATTCTATGCCGGTATGACAAAACTTCAAATTTAACTGGGGATAGGTAAGAATACTTCAGTATAAGTAAGAAATCTCCTGCGCTATAATAAAATTGATCCGGCAACCTCAATACAGAAGTAGGAGATTTTTCTAAGGAATGACATAAGAAGTTTATCACATTCCAAATGGAGATGTAAATATCATATTGTGTTTGCACCAAAGCATATAGACAAGTGATATATAAAAAATGAAAAGCAGATATTGAAAGAATATTAAGATAACTTTGTGATAGCAAAGGTGTAAATATTATAAAGGCAGAGTGTTGTTCAAATCATATATATACTGGTTGAGATTCCACCATATTTGAGTATATCTAGTTTTATGGGATATTTTTTAAAGATTAAAAGTAGTTTAATGATATTTGATAGGCATGTAAATTTAAAGTATAAGTATAAAAATCACCATTTTTAGTGTAGAAGATATTTTGTAGATACAGTAGGCAGATACGAAGCGATAATAAAAGAATTAAAAATCAGTTAGAAGATGATGTTGTGAATAATGAAATTATTTTAAAAGAATTTACATATCCATTTACAGATGACCCGATGAGATAAGGCAAAAAAGCGTTTCTAGAAGGCAGCCAGAGTTATAAATATGGTTGTTAGACTATTCAATACTCCTTTAAGAGGGCGACCACAACAAATAGATCCTGATAGGGTCTGGTTAAACTATCCGTTCAACGAGTAGTTTTGATTGGATGCTTTAGTTTAACAAAGCTCCTAGTTCTACCAGAGATAAATAAAATGTTTTCGTATATAAAATCTCTTAATTATAATTTTAAAATAAAGGTTTGACGACTGTATTGAGAAAACAAATTAGGAGGTTTTTTATATGAAAAATGAAATAAAAAGTACTCCTATATAGACACCAATATCATATGCTGTTTGTACTAAAATATAAAGGAAAAGTGATATACAAAGAATAAAGAGTGGATATGGTACAAATCATTAAAAATTTATGTAAATAAAAAAAGGTTGAGATGATTGAAGCACAAGTATATCCAGACTATATCCATATACCGGTCAGCATACCACCCTATCTGAGTCCAGCACAGTTTATAGTGTTAAAAGTGGGGATAGGCATGCTGATTTGAAATATAGATATGGAAGAAGAAACATTTGGGCGAGAGGATATTTTATAGATACAATAGGGCGAAATGAAAAGGCGATAAAAGAATATATAAAAAACAGTTGGAAGAAGATAATATAGCAGATTAAATATCATCAAAAGAGCACACAGACCCGTTTACAGGTAGTACAGAAGAATAAAGCAAAACAGACAGCCACTTTTAGCGACTGCCTGTAAGTGTTTCAATATTCTCTTTTAGGAAATAAGCCCATAATACCTCTTCTAAGGAGTATTCAATAGTTTATGAGTGGTTTTGATTTGCCGTATGAAACAGTATTTTTTGTATCTACTGTCAACAATGAGTAAAGGAGAATCAGCATTTTTATGAGTTTGATACAAATTGTATTGAAGGTTAAATGGGTATTTTGTTATATAAATTTTCATTTATTGCCGATATTTTTAAAATATTCAAAAAGCAATATATTACTACTTATCATTCAGCGTATTTTGCTGCCAAGCCGGCACAATATGAAATAATTTGTTTACAGTTTTTCTTTCTTTGTTTACCGGCAAAATCTCCATGAGGAGCAGAAAGTTCTTTACAAATAAGCGTCCCATATTGTTGTTCGATTTCATGAATCATATCTCCAAAGGGTACATAAATTTGTTGTATTTCTTGTATTCTTTCTTTTGTGGTTTCTTTTGCAAGAGGGTTTTTTCTGCCCTTTAAGCAGCTTAATGCCAGTACTGCTCCTGTAATTGCGCCACAAGTATTTTTAGTATGTCCCATACCACCGCCAAAGCCGGAAGACAATGCTATAATTTCTTTTGGCAAATCCACATTATGAGTATCTAAAAAACTTTGCAAAACACATTCTGCACAGTTCATACCTTCTTTAAAATATTGTCCTGCCGCAGTTTCAGCAGCGGTAATTTTTTCTTCTTTTGTCATATTTGTTTTTTCTTGCATTATAAAAACCTCCCTTAAAATTTTTTTTGGATTAAAGTAAAAACAATATCATTATGTTTATAGTAGCTTGACAATGTTTTATTGTCAACTGTTTTGCAGTAGAAATAGGGCAGTTTTTACAATACTTTGTCTGTTTTTACAATATGGTTTCAGCATAAAATTCCCATTAGAGAGTATTCCTTTTCTGTTAAAGTTATGGTATGATAAAAACAATGTGTATTTTCATAAAGAAAGTAACACTTTTTTTGTTGACAGAGAATTGTATTTGGATGGGGTGAAAAAATGGATACAAAGTATATTTTTGTAACAGGCGGCGTTGTTTCCGGTCTGGGAAAAGGCATTACAGCAGCTTCTTTGGGACGGCTTTTAAAAGCAAGGGGCTATAAAGTAACAATACAGAAATTTGACCCC
The DNA here is from genome assembly GCA_018715395.1 of Candidatus Coprocola pullicola. Lineage (GTDB taxonomy): Bacteria > Bacillota > Clostridia > Lachnospirales > Anaerotignaceae > Coprocola > Coprocola pullicola. Next base: position 5,109 of record DVLQ01000141.1, read on the forward strand.
TACATCAATTTAGACCCAGGTACTATGAGTCCATATCAGCATGGAGAGGTTTTTGTAACAGAAGATGGTGCAGAAACAGACTTGGACTTGGGACATTATGAAAGATTTATTGATGAAAATTTAAGTATCAACAGCAATATTACAACAGGTAAAGTGTATTGGTCTGTATTAAATAAAGAAAGAAAAGGAGAATACCTTGGGGCGACGGTACAAGTGATTCCTCATATTACAAATGAAATCAAAAGCAGAGTATATCGTGCCGGCAAAACCTCTCAATCGGATATTGTCATTACAGAAATCGGCGGTACAGTGGGGGATATTGAAAGCACGCCGTTTTTGGAGGCAATTCGCCAAGTGGCAAGAGAAGTGGGAAAAGAAAACTGTCTTTATATTCATGTTACGCTCATACCTTATCTTTCTAAAGGGGGAGAGATGAAGACAAAACCCACACAACACTCTGTAAAAGAACTGCTTTCCATTGGTATTCAGCCGGATATGATTGTTTGCCGTACAGAACATGAAATCAGTCAGGATATGAAAGAAAAATTAGCATTATTCTGTAATGTGGATTCGGATTGTATCATTGAAAATATGGATGCAGAAAGTCTTTATGAAGTGCCTATTATGCTTGAAAAGCAGGGAATTGCAAAAGTAGCTTGCAAAAAGCTTAATATTGCAGAAAAAACCCCTGATATGAAAGAGTGGCTTCATATGCTGGAGCAAGAAAGAAATATGCAAAAAAAAGTTCGTATTGCATTGGTAGGCAAATATGTAGAATTGCATGACGCATATCTTTCTATTGTAGAATCACTTCATCATGGAGGTATTGCAACAGGCGCCGATGTAGAAATTGAATGGGTTAATGCAGAACATCTCACAGAAATGAATGCAGAAGCAAAATTAGCCGGATGCCATGGCATATTGGTTCCGGGAGGTTTTGGCGACAGAGGATTAGAAGGAAAAATTACATCTATAAAATATGCTCGTGAAAAAAATGTACCGTTTTTGGGTATTTGTTTGGGTATGCAGTGCGCTGTCATAGAATATGCCCGAAATGTGTTAGGTTGGAAAGATGCTTTTACGGCGGAAGTAAAAGAAACGGAACATCCTGTTATCGATTTAATGCCTGAACAAAAAGATATTGATAATTTGGGCGGTACAATGCGTCTGGGAGCATATCCTTGCAAGTTGACAAAAGATTCCCGTGCCTATGAAGCTTATGCAGAAGAACTGATATATGAGCGTCATAGACATAGATATGAATTTAACAATGAATATAGAAATCAACTTACAGAAGCGGGATTACACATTGTAGGGCTTTCTCCCGATGATAGATTGGTTGAAATTGTGGAAATACCCAAAAATGATTGGTTTGTGGCGGTACAGTTTCATCCGGAGTTTAAATCTCGTCCAAACAGATGCCATCCCCTTTTTAGAGAGTTTGTAAAGGCGGCTTTCAAACACAGTGAAAAATAATTGAAAATCTATAAAAAATTAAAAAATTATTAACAGAATTTTTGTTGTATTTTTATAAAAATGTGGTATGGTAATAAGTAAAGAAGTGTATTTTTTTCGTATGATAAAAAAATGGTTTTTTGCTATGAGAATTTGGGAATCAATCAAAAATGAGCCATAAAATAATTTTGATAAAAACCAATCAAAATAAAGGGGGAATCAAAGATATGACAGAGCAAAAGATTGTAGTATGTATTACAGCTCAAAGTAATTCTCAAAGACTGATAGATTATGGTGCAAAAATAGCGGAAAAAGTAAATGGTTCTTTACATATACTGCATGTTCAAAAGGGCAATAGTATTTTTCAAAATGGAGAAACATTAAAATTGTTGGCAAAGTTATTTGCTTATGGAGATAAATGCGGCGGTATGATTCATGCTTTGTGTGATGAAAATGTTGCAAAGTGCATTGCTGATTTTGTAAAACAAGAGTGTGTTACAAAAGTAGTGATGGGAGAATTGCCCGCTGCAATGAGCCAACAATTACAAAAAAATGGAGAAGAAAATCAATTTGAAAAAATTATTTCTGCATTGCCAAAGGATGTAGAAGTGATTGTTGTAAAACGTCAGCAAAAAATGGAACAGCTAGAAAAATTAGAAGAAAAAATAGGATAATATTACTAAAAAAGGCTTTTGTCAAAAACAAGAGTCTTTTTTTGTATATTGTTCTAAAAAAAGGCATTTTTCCAGTAATTTCAACTGAATTTTTCTATGGTTTTATAATTTTTTGTTGCATTGAAAGGGAATATATATTATTATTTCTATTAGTATGTTTTAATTTTTAAAATTGATTAATATTGTTTATGAGGAGTGGAGAACAATGACATTATATGAAAGTTGGATGAACAAAGCGTTTAGTAAAGACGGTAAAAGCATGGAGGCTGTTTGGGATGATTTTCTTCCAAAGGAACAAAAAATATATGAATATATTTTGGGAGAAAAAGTGACAGTATTAGAAGGAGCTGTTTCTGAATTAGCATTACGTTTTGGCGTAACGCCGGAGGAGATTGTAGCGTTTATTGACGGTATCAATGAAGCATTGCCAAAACCATATGAAATGAACGAATTAGAAGAAAACAGTTCTGTAAGATTAGAAATTGACTTTGAAAAACTTTACAAAAAAATGGTAGAATATAAAGCGCAACATCTTTATACACTGCCACAATGGGATAATATTTATACAGAAGAAGAAAGAAGAAATTTTACAAAAGAACAAAAGAAATCTCGTACCATTGTAAAAGGACAAAAAATCGGAAGAAACGATCCTTGTCCTTGTGGCAGCGGCAAAAAATATAAAAAATGCTGTGGGGCGAATTTATAATGATAAAAACCATATTGGCAACAGTAGACGCTCAAATGCCGCAAAAACAAATCATAGAACAAGCAGGTCAGATATTAAAGCAAGGAGGGCTTGTTGCTTTTCCCACAGAAACAGTATATGGGTTAGGAGCCAACGGTCTTGATGCAGACGCTTGCAAAAAGATTTATCAAGCAAAGGGGCGTCCTTCGGACAACCCTTTGATACTGCATATTGCAAAAAAGCAGTCTTTATATGAAATTGTAAAGCAAGTGCCTCAAAAGGCAGAAAAGCTGATAGACGCCTTTTGGCCGGGACCTTTGACAATGATTTTTCAAAAAAAAGATTGTGTGCCATATGAAATTACAGGCGGTTTTGATACGGTAGCGGTTCGTTTTCCGGCTCATGCAGTAGCGCAAAATGTCATTGAGGCGGCAGGCGTACCTATTGCCGCTCCAAGTGCCAATGTTTCCGGAAAACCCAGTCCTACAAGAGCTTCTCATGTTTTATTTGACTTAAATGGAAAAATTGATATGATATTAGATGGAGGCAGTACGCAAGTAGGACTGGAGTCTACCATTATTGATGTTTCAGAGCAAATTCCTGTACTTTTACGCCCGGGTGCAGTGACAAAAGAAATGATAGAAGAAGTAATAGGAAAAATTGAAATAGACCCTGCTATTTTATCGCAATCGGATGAAAATTGCCTTCCAAAAGCCCCCGGTATGAAATATACCCATTATGCGCCAAAAGCAAATGTTATATTAGTACAAGGGCAGGATTTAGCCGCAGTGCAAAAAAGGATAAAAGAGCTTGTCAAAGAGGATTTGCGCTTGGGAAAAGAAGTTGGCATATTGGCAACAGACCAAACTAAAAGCGCTTATGGCGACGGTATTGTGCTTTCTTTGGGAAACAGAGAAAATCCCCAAGAAATGGGAGCAAATTTATTTAAACATCTAAGAAAATTTGATTTTTTGGGTATAGAGGTAGTTTATTCTGAAACGGTGGCGGAAACAGGAGAAGGGATGGCCATTATGAACCGTTTGAAAAAAGCGGCGGGTTATCAAATCATACAAGTTGTGTAATAGAAAGAGGTGTGTAATACAATGATAGCATTAGGTTGTGACCATGGCGGATATCCATTGATGCAAGAGGTAATTCATTATTTACAACAACAAAATATACCTTATGAAAACTTTGGGACATATTCGGAAGAATCCTGTGATTATCCTGTTTATGCAAAAAAAGTGGCTCACGCTGTGGCAGAGGGAAAATGTGAAAAAGGAATTTTGATATGTGGCACAGGTATAGGTATTTCTATTACGGCAAATAAAATAAAGGGCATTCGAGCAGCGCTTTGCGGAGATTGTTTTTCTGCCAAAGCCACAAGAGAACATAATGATGCAAATATTTTAGCCATGGGTGCAAGAGTCACCGGCGTTGGACTGGCATTGGAAATTGTAAAAGTATTTTTGGAAACGCCTTTTTCAAATGAACCACGTCATGTAACAAGAATTGCACAAATAGAGGAGTAAAGCAGAAAAGGAGAAATATATGGGAAAATTATTTATATCAGAACATCCGCTTATACAGCATAAAATTGCAATGCTCCGAAGTAACCAAACAGGGTCTAAAGAATTTCGAGAACTGGTGGAAGAAGTGGCTATGCTTCTTTGCTATGAGGCAACTAGAGAATTGCCCTTGGTTGATACAAAAGTTCAAACGCCTATTGCAGAAGCAAATTGTAAAATGATAGATGCAAAAATGGCCATTGTACCCATACTGCGGGCTGGCATTGGCATGACAGACGGTCTTTTGGCGCTGATGCCTACAGCAAAGGTAGGACACATTGGTCTGTATCGTGACCCTGAAACATTAAAGCCTGTGGAATATTATTGTAAATTGCCGGCAGATATACAAGAAAGAACGGTCTTTTTGACAGACCCTATGCTGGCAACAGGAGGAACAGCAGAAGCAGCTATTGGATTTTTGAAAGAAAAAGGGGCAAAAAGTATTACGTTGCTTTGTGTATTAAGCGCTCCTGACGGAGTAAAAAAGATACAATCCATTCATCCGGATGTAGACATTTATACGGCAGCTTATGACAATATGTTAAATGACCATGGTTATATTGTCCCTGGTCTGGGAGATGCGGGAGATAGAATATTTGGTACAAAATGATGTGCCTGATGCAAACTGCATCTTGAGGAGAGGATATTATTGAATTATAATTGGCTTTTATATATTGCAGCATTTGCAAGTGCATTTGCCATTACTCTTGTTACAACGCCTCTGGCAAAAAAAATTTCTATTAAAATGGGAGCTATTGATATACCAAAAGATAGGGGTATGCACAAAAAGCCTATGCCCAGAATGGGCGGTATTGCCATTGTACTGGGATTTATGATTACAGTGCTGGTATTATATCGTTTTAATCCCGAAATGAATGTACGGCAATTTGCAGGCTTTGTTGTAGGTTCTAGCATCATTGTTGTATTGGGCATGGTAGATGATGTGAAAAATTTGCGTGCCAGACTAAAATTTTGTGTCCAAATTGTAGCTGCTCTCATTGTCATTTATTCAGGAACAAGAATCAATGTAGTTATGTGGCCTATGACAACTTATTTGCAAACATTGAGCGTACCCATTACGTTGATATGGATTGTAGGAGTGACAAATGCAGTGAATTTGATAGACGGTTTAGATGGCTTGGCGGCAGGTGTTTCTTCTATTGCAGCACTTTGTTTGATGATTCTTTGCATGATGACGGGAAGTACTACAGCAGTTATGCTTACTGCGGCATTGGCAGGAGCTTGTCTTGGCTTTTTGCCCAGAAATTTTAACCCGGCGGAAATTTTTATGGGAGATACGGGTTCTACATTTTTAGGCTTTGTATTAGCTGTAACAAGTATACTTGGCGTTTTTAAAGGTTATGCTATTTTAGCCCTTATTGTTAGTATGCTTTGTTTGGGGCTACCTGTTTTTGATACGATATTTGCTATGCTTCGTCGTATGGCAAAACATCAGCCCATTATGAAGGCAGATAGGGGACATTTGCATCACAGGCTTATTGACAGAGGTTTTTCTCAGCGTCAAGCAGTATTGATATTATATGGTATTAGCCTGCTTTGTGGGCTTTTGGCAATATTTATATCCTTTAAGGATTCTCGTACTGCTGTAGTTGTGATATTAACGATTATTGTATTGAGTTTTTTAATATACTATTTTAATGCGCATATTAAAAATAAAAATCAATAGAATAATTGGTCTGAGACTGTCTAGGCAATGGACAGTCTTTTTTAAAAGGGTATTTTTTACAATAGATTTTTTTGGCAAAACATTATGTTATTTTATTTTATTCCGATATTAATAGTGTAATCATATAATGCTATAAACAAGAAGGGAGTTGTTTTATATGGATATAGCAGCAGGAAGCATAGGCTTAAGTTTAGCAAGCGTGCAAATGCAAGTAAGTTTATCTATGACAAAAGGCGCTATGGATGTAGCGGAATCTCAAGCGGCACAACTGTTAGAAGGTATGCAGGCGGCAAATCCCGCACCGTCTTCTCATAGAATTGATATGCTGGTATAAAAAAATACATAATAAAATAAAAACCGACAAAATATAAGTCGGTTTTATTTTTTTGTTGTAAATCTCCATTTTAGTGCAGATAAAGTAATCAATTTTTACATCAAACATTAAAAAATGCTTATATGAAAAACTCAAACTCTTTTACATACAGAATATTAAAAAATTTTCTCATTTCTACATCTTATTTGCTGTTTAGAAATATTTTTATATTGTAGTTTTTATAGAAAACATTAAAAAATGCTTATGTCAAAGACTTAAACTTTTTTACATACGAAATATCAAAAAATTTTCTCATTCCTACATCTATTGCTGTTTAGAAACATTTTTATATTATAGTTTTTAAAATATAAAAATTATAGTAAAAGTAGTAAAAATAATGAAAAGTTGACAGTATTTATAAATGGCATATGAAATTGTTGTAGATAAGTAATATATAACAAATTAAAAGCGGATTAAGATGTATAAATAGGTGCAATAAAAGAAACGGATTATGATATGCTTTCTATATCTATGCAAAGAAATCGTATACTATCTAAACGTACTATATCTGAAAAAGAATAGGAATGATATTTGATAGATGTGCAAATATAAAATATAGATATATCATTTTTTATGTAAAAAATATTGTAAATGGACAAAATCCATTTGAAAGTATTTATAAATTTGTTTGTAAAAAGGAATATACAGTGGTTTAGCGTTGTGAAATGATTGAAACTATAAAAAATATAAGTAAAATCATGATATTATAGAGCATTGTAATGTAAGCAGAACAACGGTTGACGAGCATTATTTTGTATGATATGATATGGTTAGATAAAGCTAACTTTTGTTATGTATAAATAAATAGAAAATATACTATTGATTTTTTAGGAGGGAATGCAATATGATAAAATATACTGTTGTAATAGATGGAATGCAGTGCAGTATGTGTGAAGCACATATTAATGATGCTATCAGAAAAGCTTTTACTGTAAAAAAGGTGCATTCCTCACATAGTAAAAAACAAACAGTGCTTGTTACAGAAAATACCATTGATGAACAAGCGTTAAAAGATGCTATTAATCATACAGGATATACTGTAGTATCTATTTCCGGTGAGCCTTATGAAAAAGAGGGGTTTTTTTCTGTCTTCAAGCATTGAGTAAAAAAATAAAAAGCTTGTATCTAAATAAATAATGGCTTTTTGATTGTGTGTTTAAGTATGAATAAGCCATTGATTCTGTCGTAGATAATGTGCTTATAAAAGTAAAAATCTCTTTTGATACCCTCAAAATGCTTCTACAACTATTTTCGTTCTGTTAACTTAATAAAAGAAAAGACTTTTAAAAATATAATCATAAAAAAGAACATACAAATAAAAGCAAACGCCTCATAAATTTTTTTTAAATAAAAACTAGTGTTTTGCTTATTCTTGAGCATATGAAATATCTGCAACAAAAGCAGGCGTTTGTCCGTACAAATAAGAATAGCTATAATGAAATGATCATAAAATAAAAAACTAGAAATGATATCCAAAGCAGATTTGATATTCATAATTAATCTTTTGCATAACGTCAAAAAGAATGAGAAAAGTGATGGAAACAAAAAATAATAAAATTTTTATAAAGTAATGCTTTTATACATAGTAACAACTCCTCCCTAAGAGAAATAGAGTTTTAGTTCATTTTTAATTAGGAACTGTTGTCTATATCATTTTGATGTAACACAATCTTCAGTATCAAAAATAAGATTTTAATATAATGATATAAAAAGTTTATCACATTCAAAATAGATTACATTCTATTTTCTTCAAAATATAGAAGATTAGAAATATATGGAATTTTTAAATCTGATATTGGTGTAATTTTAATAAAATTGTGCCAACAGAAAAATGTGAATATCTGAATGATATTCCTATGTTAGCAGAAATAGCCATAAATTGGAGTACATTTCAATTTGTAGAATTTCTGACAGAGAAAAATTGTTTGATGCTTTTTGATGGAGATGTAATTTTAAAATACAAGTATGGCAATAGAAATTTTTGATAAAATATTATACAAATACGGCAGGAAAAAATTGTATTAGAATTAATTAGGAGAAGATATTGTAGCAAATGAAATATAGCTTCTAGCTGTTTACAGATACAAACCAGAAATAAAGCATAAAAAGACAGCCGTTTTACGACTGTCTGAGATAGTAATCTTTACCCTTCTAGGTATGGCGCAAACTGCTATTTTAATGGGTGGTTTTGATTTGATATGGGGGTATTTGATATCTTTGTTTATCCTTCTGTGTAATGTTTCTTATTACTTGGCAAGGGTTTCCTGCTGCAATTACACCTGATGGGATATCATTTTTTACAACGCTGCCTGCGCCAATGACTGTATTGCTGCCTATTGTGACGCCGGGTAAAACAACTACATTTCCTCCAAACCAAACATTGTCCCCTACTGTAATAGGATAAGCATACTCTAATCCTGCATTTCTTTGTGCTGCATCAATAGGATGTCCGGCAGTGTAGAATCCACAATTTGGCGCAATAAATACATGGCTGCCAAATGTTACTTTTGCAGCATCCAATATGACACAATTATAATTGGCATAAAAATCATTTCCTACAGTAATGTTATAACCATAGTCACAATAAAAGGGTTGTTCAATACAAATATTTTCTCCTGTTTGAAACAGTATTTTTTTAATTTGTTCTGTTCTTTTTTCTAATTCAAAGGGAGGAATGTGATTATAATGAAAACATTTTGTTTGACATTCTCTGCGTTGTATCAATAAATCAGAATCATAATTGGCATCATACAAAAGACCTTTTAACATCTTTTCTTTTTCTGTCATAGTTTTTCTCCTTAGTTGGAAGCTTTTACTTTAATCCAAAGTTCTGACAGTTTTTCTTTTAATACTGTGTTGTCTTCAAACACTTCGTCTTTTTCATAACCCATACGAGGCAAATAAGCAGGATTAAATTCATATAAACCGCCCTCGCCGCTCATATCATCCATAACCTGTTGATTGGAGGAGGTGTATCCCACAGCTTCGGAATTGCCATAAGAGGCGTCATATGTCAATACATAATTGATAAATTCATTTGCCAATTTAGGATTTTCTGCATTTGCAGGTATTACCATGGCGTCGCTCCATATATTTGTACCTTCTTTTGGCAGGAAAAATGCCATATCTTCATTTTCAGACAATATAGTAGCCGCGTCGCCGCTGTATACAACGGCTAAATCTTTATTCCCATTCATCATGCCGTCAATGACTTCATCTGTTACATAGATGGGGTCCATAGTGTCATTTAATTCTTTCAACCATTGATATGCTTGTTCAATTTCTGCTTCATTATCTGTATTCATAGAATAGCCAAGAGATTTTAATGCAACCATAAAGGAATCTCTTTCTGAATCATACATATAGATTTTTCCTTTATATTTTGGATTTTTTAATATGGCATAGCCTTCGTTTTCTAAGTCTTGTAGATCCACATTATTTTTGTTGTATACAATACCTACATCACCCCAAAAATAAGGTGCAGAATAAGTGTTATCCGGATCGTAAGGTAAGTTTTTCACACCTTCTGCCAAATTTGCCAAATTAGGAATCATTTCTTTATCAAGAGGCTGCAAGCTGTTGTTTTCTATAAGTCTTTGAATCATATAATCAGAAGGGACTAACACGTCATAAGCGTCACCTGCTTGTATTTTGGTATACATCATTTCATTGGAATCGAAATATTCTACAATGACATCAACGCCAAACTGTTTTTCAAAGTCGCTGATGAGCGTATCTCCCATATATTCTCCCCAGTTATAAAGCTTTAATGTGTCAGAGCCGTATTTTGCAACAGGGTCTTCTGCGGCTGTATTGCTGCTGCAGGCTGTAAATGAAAATGCCATGCCTATGCTAAGTGTCACTGCAATGATTTTTTTAATATGATGTTTCATTTTGTTTTCTCTCCTTTTTTTCTTTTATAATAGGTATAATATTTACAATCAACAATACCACAGTAATAATCACAATGATGATTGTGGATAGTGCGTTGATGGAAGGATTGATTCTTTTGGACATAGTATAAACAAGTATAGAAATATTATTAACGCCATTTCCTGTGACAAAATAAGAAATGATAAAATCGTCAAAAGACATTGTAAAAGCAATTAACGCACCAGAAACAATACCCGGCATAATTTGAGGTACAATGACCTTTGTCAATGCTTGCCAAGGAGTGGCGCCTAAATCCAAAGCTGCGTCTGCCAAATTTGGGTCAAGAGAACGTAATTTTGGCGTTATGCTTAATATTACATAAGGAGTACAAAACATAATGTGGGCTAATAAAAGTGTCAAAAAGCCTTTTTTGACGCCTAATGCACTAAAAAACATCAAAAGTCCTATACCTGTAACAATTTCAGGATTCATAATAGGCAAGTCGTTGACTTGTTCTACAATGGCTTTTAAAATACGGTTGGTTTTGGAAAGACCAATTGCAGTAATGGTTCCTATAAATGTGGAAATGACAGTAGCTAATATTGCTATGATAATGGTATAAAATATAGATTCCATCATAGTAGAGTCATGGAACATTTTTTCATACCAGCGCAATGAAAAGCCGTCTAGTTTTGTAAGAGAACGAGAGGAATTGAATGAAAAAATAACTGTGTATAGAATAGGCAGATAGAAAAATATCATTAACAAAAGCATATAAATTTTACTGCCTATTTTTTTAGATTTTTTCAATTTGCCACCCTCCCTTTTTCAATACCGTTTTTAGATTCGATTTTTTTGGTAATATACATAGAAATCATAATGATAACAGCCATAATCAGCGAAATGGCGCTGCCAAAGTTCCAGTTTCCCGCTGTTAAAAATTGAGATTCTATCACATTTCCTATTAAAACATATTGCCCGCCGCCCAAAAGCTTGGGGATAAAAAAGCTGGACATTGCAGGCAAAAATACAAGTGTGATGCCGCTGATAACGCCGGGTAGAGAAAGGGGAAATGTTACTTTTAAAAAGCACTGCACTTTATCGGCTCCCAAATCACTGGCGGCTTCTAAAAGGCTTTTATCCATTTTTGTCAGTGAAGTATAAATTTGCAATATCATAAAAGGAATAAAGTTATATACCATACCCAGTATAACGGCAAAGTCTGTATGAAGCAGTTTGATATGAATACCGAAAAATTCTAATATATTCTGCACAATGCCGTTGTCTTGCAAAATACCCATCCAGGCATATGTACGAACAAGCATATTAATCCAGGTAGGCAGTGTAATCAAAAGCATTAAAAACATTTTATTTTTTTCTTGAGAATGAGCCATAATGTAAGCGGCGGGGTATCCCAAAAAAATACATATGATAGTTGTGACAATGGCAATGTAAAGGGATTGCTTTAATACATTGATAAATATTATGTCGCTGAAAAAATGTGCAAAGTTATCAAATGTAAACCAAAATGTTGCAACATCATTGCCGTGTTTTGTAAAAGCATACATCACTATCATAAGCATAGGCACAACAACCATAATGGAAATCCATATCATATAAGGATATGCCATATTTTTAAATTGACGCATTAATAGCTTCCCTCCTTTTTCATAATATGAATATCTTCCGGCTGAAACATAAGACCTACTTCATCGCCTACCTCATATTTATCTGTAGTATCTATTTTATATTCATGTCCTTCTGTGGCAAATGTAACAGTATAAGTACCAGGTGTTATGTTTTCTGGGTCAAAATCATAATGAATGCTTGTAATTTCTACAGAAGTATCATCTTCCAGACTCCACGCAGAAGCATTTGCCCATGTTTTTAAATCTGTTTCCAAAGCAATGCTTTCTTTAATTTCATCTACTGTTTTGAAAAAATTAACTGCAAAAATTTCTTCTTGGTACTCTTTATTGACCACTCTGTTTTCATCTTTGACAATCATATTGACTGTAACGCTTGTGCCGGCAGAAGTGGAAAATGTAACAGGATATATGCCGTTTTCCGGTTTGATGTTATAAGATACTTTTGGAATAGAAACCCATTCTTCTGTATCCGGGTTCCATGCCTGAGCGTCTGCACGGGCAATGATAGTGGCTTCTGTCAATTCTTCTATGTCGCTGACGTCTAAATAAAAGTCATTGGCACTCATTTTTTCATTGGCTTGTGTATTTACAACAGGCTTTTCGTCAGATACTTTCATTTGTACAGTGATACTGGTGCCCACCTTTGTTTCGACAATGGTTTCATAATGCACTCCTTTAAACAGCACAGAACGAACAATGCCTTTTAGTTTGCCGTCTTTTCTTGGGACAATATCTAAATCTTCGGGACGTATGACAACGTCAATTTTTTCGTTTTTATCAAAGCCAAAGTCCACACAGTCAAATATTTTGTCTTCAAACATCACACGATAATCGTCTAGCATGACGCCGTCAATGATATTACTTTCGCCAATAAAGTTTGCCACAAATTCATTGACAGGTTCATTGTAAATATCTGTAGGAGAACCGATTTGCTGTATTTCTCCATCTTTCATAACTACAATTTTATCAGACATGGTCAAAGCCTCTTCTTGGTCATGGGTGACGTAGATAAATGTGATGCCTACTTCTTGCTGTATTTTTTTGAGTTCATGCTGCATTTCTTTTCTTAATTTTAAATCCAATGCGCCAAGAGGTTCGTCAAGAAGCAATACCATAGGTTCATTGACAAGAGCTCTGGCAATGGCAATTCTTTGCTGTTGTCCGCCGCTCATTTCTGTTACGTTTCTTTTGGCATATTCTTCTAAGTTTACCAGTTTTAACATTCTTTGCACCTTTTGTTCGATAATATCTTTTGGTTCTTTTTTGATTTTTAAACCAAAAGCGATGTTGTCATATACATTCATATGAGGAAAAAGGGCATATTTTTGAAATACGGTATTGACTTCTCTTTTGTAGGGAGGAACTTGACTGATGTCTTCGTTATCAAACAATACTTGTCCTTCTGTCTGTGTCAAAAACCCTCCTAATATACGAAGCAGTGTAGTTTTGCCACACCCGCTGGGTCCTAAAAGTGTTACAAATTCATTTTCATAAATATCTAAATTGATTCCTTTTAAAACCAACTGACCGTCAAAGTCTTTTACAATATTTTTAAATTGTATTAGTTTTCTCATACTATCCTCCTAAAATAATGGGGGTGTGGAAATCCAAATCACCTTTGCCAGCGTTTTTTTTTCGTTTTTGATATAATGGAAATTTCTTCCGTTTAAGTAAAATGTTTCGCCTTTATGCACCACAAATGTTTCATCTCCACAGACAAGCTGTATACAGCCTTCTATTACATAGCCAAACTCTTCTCCGCTGTGGGGCGTCACCTCAAAAGACTCTCCGCCTTGGGGCAATTCTACCAATATAGGTTCCATAGCATTTTTTTGTGTATTTGGCACAATCCAGTGAACAGTATAATTTTCCCGTTCATCAACAAAAAAATCCTTTTTTTGAAAAACTATTTTTTCTTTAGTATCTTCTTTAAAAAAGTCTGACATACTGCTTCCTAATGCTTCTACAATGTCCGCAAGAGTTTGTATAGAAGGAGAAGTTAAATTACGTTCTAACTGAGAAAGGAATCCTTTTGTCAGTTCGCTTCTGGAGGCCAGTTCTTCTAAAGTCAGACCATTTTGAATACGCAATTGTTTGATTTTATGACCAATATCCATAGGATTCTCCTTAAAAGATGAATTTTATTCTGTTATTTAGAAATACTAAACAATAGTATTATTTTTACTAAACCTATAACATTATACTATATTTTTTTTGAATTGCAATAGAAAATAAACAAAAAATTTGAAAATATTAAACTTTTTTATAGAAAAAGATTTTTTGTATCTTTTATGTCATAAAGAGAATAAATTGCTGATAAAATATGCTGATAAGCGAATTTAAAATGATATAGAAGTGATAAAAAATGAATATTGTTTAGAAATAGAAAACAAATAGATGTTGTTTAAAAAACTTTATATCAGTCATTTTGAGAGAGAATTTTATATTAATAAAAATACTATGAATGATAAAATTGATTGTTTTTTTAATACGATTGAAGTAATAAACATTAATATTGTTTCTAAAAAACATTTTTTGAAAAACAATAACTTTTTGGTCAGACAATAGTAAAATCTTTTTGAAAAAAATGTGATTTTTCTCTTTTCAAATTTTATTTTTGTGTTATAATAATACCTATTAATATAAAAATAACAGAAAAAGACTATGAAAAGGAGCAGTACACTGCAAATAAAAGCACAGAGAGAAGATGGTTGGTGAAAATCTTTCTTTTATTGTTTTGGAAGTAGCCTTGGAGTTATGAAGCCAACGGAAAAAGTAATTTTTCTCAGTAGTATTCATCGGGTTTTCCCGTTATAGAAATGATGCATCAAATAAATGTTTTTATTTTGTGCAAATAAAGTGCAGAAAATTCTTTTTCTGAATTTAGGTGGTACCACGGATACAATTCGCCCTAATCAATCGCTTGATTAGGGCGTTTTTTTATAAAAAAATGAAAATATTGATGTATAAGGAGGTTATTTGAAATGAAAAAAGGAACACAACTTTTTCTGGAAGCGTTGAAAGAAGAGGGAGTAGATACTATATTTGGGTATCCGGGAGGATATGTATTAGATATTTTTGATGAACTATACAAACAAAATGAGATTCAACTGGTGCTGCCTCGCCATGAGCAAGCTGCCGTCCATGCGGCAGACGCTTATGCCAGAGCTACAGGCAAAGTTGGTGTTTGCCTTGCAACAAGCGGACCGGGAGCTACCAATCTTGTAACAGGGATTGCAAATGCCAATTATGACAGTGTGCCCATTGTCTGCTTTACAGGACAGGTGCCTTTGGAGCTGATTGGCAACGACGCTTTTCAAGAAGTTGATTTTATAGGAATTACAAGAAGTGTTTGCAAATATGGAGTAATGGTAAGAGATAGAAAAGATTTGGGAAGAATCATAAAAGAAGCGTTTTATATTGCAAGAACAGGAAAACCGGGTCCTGTTGTAGTGGATTTGCCTTCTAACATTATGAAAGAAATGATGAAAGACAGCTATCCTACAGAAGTATATATTAGAGGGTATAAGCCAAATGAAGATGTTCATATAGGGCAGTTAAAAAGGGCTGTCAAATTGTTAAAAGAAGCCAAAAAACCCCTTTTTCTTTGTGGAGGCGGGATTAACATTGCCCATGCCAATGAAGTGTTTTTGCAGTTGGCAGAAATAGTAAAAATACCTGTTGTTACAACGGTTATGGGAAAAGGAGCTATTCCTACAGAACATCCATTATATGTTGGAAGTTTAGGCATGCATGGCTGTTATGCGGCAAATAAAGCAGTAAGCCAATGCGACTTGCTTTTTTCCATAGGAACGAGGTTTAATGACAGAATTACAGGAAAAATAAGCGAATTTGCAAAAGAAGCAAAAATTGTTCATATAGATATTGACACAGCCGCAATTTCAAGAAATATCAAAGTAGATATTCCTGTTGTAGCAGATGCAAAATTAGCTATTGAAAAAATGCTTACTATGGTAAAGCAATGCGATGTAAAGCAGTGGCTGGAAAAAATAGAAGATTGGAAAAAAGAGCATCCATTATTTGTAAAACAAGGAGATAAAATCAATCCTCAAAAAATTATAGAAGGGATTAATCATGTGTATGATGATTTTATTGTTGTAACAGATGTTGGACAGCATCAAATGTGGACAACACAATTTTTATCATTGGACAGCAATAAAAAACTGTTGACCTCCGGAGGATTGGGCGCAATGGGATTTGGTTTTCCCGGAGCAATCGGAGCGCAAATTGCTTGCCCCAAAAAACAAGTAATTTGTATTACAGGAGACGGCGGTTTTCAGATGAATATGGCGGAAATGGCAACAGCCGTTGCATGGGAACTGCCCATTGTCATATTGGTATTAAACAATAGTTTTTTAGGCATGGTAAGACAGCAGCAGCAGTATTTTTGTGAAAAACACTACTATGGCACTTGTTTAAAAGAAAGAAAAAGCTGTCATAGAGCAAGCTGTACCGCACCGGAACAATGTCCTCCTTATATACCTGATTTCTTAAAATTTGCAGAAAGTTATCATGTAGCCGGTTTTCGTGTAACAGAAGAAAGTGAGATTGAACAGACATTGAAAGAAGCCGCAAAAACAGCGCAACAGAATAAAGCTCCCGTATTGGTTGAGTTTATATTGGAACGTTATGATATTGTACTGCCTATTGTAAGGCATGGAGGCACATTAGATAATATGATATTAGAACAAAATTAATGCAATTTGACAGATAAATCAGAAAGGACTGAAAAAAATGGAGATTAAAAAAAGATGGTTGGCTGTGTTTGTAGAAAATCAAGTAGGCGTATTGGCAAAAATATCAGGGCTTTGTTCAAGCAAATTGTATAATATTGAAAGTATTACTGTAGGAACTACAGCAGACCCTACCATTTCTCGTATGACATTTGGTTTTTTGAGTAACGACGCTACATTTGAACAAATTAAAAAACAGATGAACCGTTGTGTGGAAGTGATTAAAGTGATAGATTTGACAGATATTCCTACGCATATGAAAGAATTGATGTTTATCAAATTAAAAATCAATTCTCCCATAGAAAAAGAAGAAGTGATATCCATTGCTAAAATATTTAGAGCTTCTATCATTGATTATGACATGGAAAGGTTGATATTGCAGTCTGTGAATTCTGAAATAGGAAATGATGATTTGATTCATCTTTTATCAAAAGGCTTTCATGATATGGAAATTGTCAGAGGAGGCGTCGTATCCATAGAAGCGATGAGCGTTTCAAATGGCTAAATGCAATCAATTTTGTGCAGTGATATAAAAAAATGGGTTTTATTATTAGCTAAGTCATACAATAGTTTTTTATATGAGAAAAACAAAAATCATAAAAATTGACTATAAATTCACAAAAAAAATTGACTTTTTATACTTTTTGTGGTTAAATAAAACCAGAAGTTATTTTTTGGAGCCGCCCCTATCAAGAACAGATTTTTACTGTATCTTGGGTATATAAAAGAAAAAACAAGCCAAAATAAAGGAGGAAATGAAAATGGTAAAATTTGCAGACAGAATGAATCAATTACAAGGTTCTGAAATCAGAGAGTTGTTAAAATTGACACAACAACCGGATATCATCTCTTTTGCAGGCGGTTTGCCGGCAAAGGAACTGTTTCCGGTAGAAGGAATGAAAGAAGCGGCAATTGCTGTTATGAATGAAAATGGTCAAGAAGCAATGCAATATTCTACCACAGAAGGAATCAATCCTTTGAGAGAAAAAATTGTAGAAAGAATGAAAGCAAAAAATGGCATCAATGCCACCATTGACAACATTTTGATTACAAATGGTTCTCAGCAAGGGCTTGATTTTTCCGGTCGTGTATTTTTAAACGAAGGCGATGTTGTGTTGATGGAAAGCCCTTCTTACTTGGGCGCTATCAATGCTTTTAAAGCAAACTGCCCTAAATTTATTGAAGTACCTACAGACGGCAATGGTATGATTATGAGTGAATTAGAAAAAATCATACAAACAACAGAAAATATAAAAATGATATATGTGATTCCTGATTTCCAAAATCCAACAGGAAGAACATGGCCTTTGGAAAGAAGAAAACAATTTATGGAAATCATAAATAAATACGAAATTCCTGTTATAGAAGATAATCCATATGGCGAATTGAGATTTGAAGGAGAAAATATGCCTTCTTTGAAATCTCTTGATACAAAAGGACTTGTTATTTTCTTGGGAACTTTCTCAAAAATTTTAGCTCCTGGATATCGTTTGGGCTGGGTTTGTGCATCTACTGAAATTCTTGAAAAATATAATTTTATCAAACAGGGAGCAGATTTACAGCCATCTACCGTTTCACAATTGGAAGTAAATAAGTTTATGGAACTGTATAATTTAGATGATCATGTTGCAAAAATTAAAGAAGTGTATGGTCATAGACGTGATGTTATGCTTAATGCTATGAAACGTGAATTTCCGGAAGGCATTGAATATACACATCCAGAGGGCGGCTTATTTACATGGGTAATATTGCCGGAATATATGAATGCCAGAGAGGTGGCTTTGGAGTGTATCAAAGAAAAAGTTGCTTATGTTCCCGGAGGTTCCTTCTTCCCTAATGGCGGACATGAAAATACATTTAGAATGAATTATTCCTGTATGCCGGATGATAAAATTGAACAAGGCATTGCAAGTCTTGGAAAAGTTTTAAAAGCTATGATGAAGAAATAATCAATACATAATAAAGCCAATCGCCTATATGGTCTATAGGTGATTGGCTTTATTGAGTGCTTTAGCTTAACAAAATCCCCTAATTCTACTAGGTATAAATAAAATACTTTAAGTATATAAAACATTTTAATCGTAATTTTGGAATGAAGATTTGGGGACTGTATTACCAAAATAAATTAAGAAGTTTTTTACATGAAAAATGAAATAAAAAGTACTGCATATTCCAAATATAGACGTCAATATCATATAGTATTTGTACCCAAATATAGAAGAAAAGCGATATACAAACACGGAATATAGAATCATTATAAATTGTGCGAAGAAAAAAGTCTGAACTCATTGAAGCACAAGCATGCCCAGACCATATCTATATGCTAGTTAGTATACCGCCATATCTGAGTGTAGTTTTATAGGGTTAAGAGTGAGTGGATGATATTATATAGATATGCTAATTTGAAATATAAATATGGAAGAAGAAACTTTCGGGCGAGAGGATATTTTGTAGATACAGTAGGACAAAATGAAAAGGTGATAAAAGAATATATAAAAAATCAGTTGGAAAAAGATGATGTAGCAGATAAAATATTATGAAAAGAGTATATAACCCGTTTATGGGTAACACAAGAGAATAAGGCAAAATAGAAACTGCTTTTAGCAACTGCCTGTAATTGTACTGCGACATCCCTTCAATATCCCTTTGAGGGAATAAACATGTAATACAGCCCTTCTAAGGATTGTTCAAACCACTAGTTTACTAGTGGTTTTGATTTTGTATCACAAATCCAATGGAAAAAATGATGACCAAATATGAAAGTTTATTTTTGGGAGCCAGATTGGTTAAAAAAGCTAAAATATGTATGTACTTATAAAAAGGCCATCAATTAAATAAATTGACAGCCTAGAGTGATATTTTATGTGTTTGTAACAATATTGTCCCAATCGCTGATTCCATCTACATTCAATAGCCAGTTTAGAGCATAGTGACGTTCATATATGACGCCAAAATCCAGCGCATCTATTGTTTTGTCATGTATGCGAGCATCTACGCAAGCCCAGTCATAACGCAGTGTTAAATCTTGCAAATCCAATATTTCTTCTTTAGAACGCAGTTTGGCAGCCTCTAAAAGACTCTCAAAATTGTGGTTCCATATAATATTGCCTAGCTGCAAGGCTTCACAAATTTCGTTTGGTTCTTTTAATTCTAATAAAGATAATGCCCAAAGAAATACCGCACAACATTCGTATCTCCAGCCATAGCTGTGAAAAAGCTGAGGCTGTTCAATGGGGGGGTGTTCAATATAGTGTTTTTCTTGTGGAGAAAAATATTGTGAAACATGATATTTTTCTTCTAAAATAGCCATTTGTTCCTCCATTTTTTTTTGTGGCTCTTTATAATTTTCATTGGTATAAATTTCTGACTGTATACAAGTGGCATATGTTGCAATCAATCGTTTGATGATATCTTCTTTTTGCTGTAATGTGGTATCGGCTTCTAATGCAGTAGAGGGTAGTTTTTCTAAATAAGGGATTTTTTTCTCTTTTAAAACAGCAATGGATTTTTCTTTTCTGGCAATGTCTGATGGAGAAGGATTTTTTCCATAGTCTAAAAAATCTGCAGAAGCAATGGGAGAAAATGTATCAAATGCAGAATTTCCCTCTGCATCGATTAAAAGCCTTCCGTCATAGTGAAATAGTTCCATTGTGGGAACAAGTACAAATGCTGTGAGGGCTTTTGCCACAGTATAAACGTTTTGTATGATAAAATCTGTTCTTTTTTCATCACTGTTTATGACAAATTTTAATGTTACAATACAATTAAATAATTTCATTTGCTGCAATATATTTTCTTTCAATATTTTATTTTTTAAAGGTGCCTTATTAAAAAAATTAGCAATATGATAGGCTTGTGCCATACTTTCCTGTGGGTTTGAAGTAATACGAGCTTGCACAAATGTATCGTCTGTTAATGTCATAACAAATTCATTGTTGTTAAGAAAATCTATTTTTGTTAATTGTTCTGCAAAAGCTTTTTCAAAAACAGAAGCAATCACAGAGGTATCTTTTCTGCAAGCATATAAGCGAATGGCTGCGTCATGCTCCTGCTGTGTCTGAGATTGTTGAGTAGGGGATGACTGCTGTGTCTGCTCCGGTTGCTGTGCTTCAAAAGAGAACGCGGTAGTTTCGGAAACAGAAGACGACGTTTGCTGTGGTATCTCTTTTTTCTTTTTTATCCAATCAAAAAGTTTCATTACAATTTCTCCTTTGTTTTTGACAGATTTTGTTACGTTAAAATGATATAGACAACAGCTCCGTTGAAAGTATAATAAAATGATGACAAAAACATTTTCTCTAAAAAAGGAGCTGTTTTTATGCATAAATGTAAAAAAATAAAAATTACTTTTAAAGATTTTGCTATTTCTTGTTCTGATTGTTTTTCTCATTGGCTTTATTGTTGCAGAAAAGACAATGATGAGTATTAAATCTGCTTTAGATATCATTTGTCATTTTTTGTGTTTTTATCATTTTATCCATAGCCATTGTTTTTTGTCTGAATAAGTACCTGTTTGTATTGCAGGTGTTGCATATTCTCAAGAACAAACAGAACACGTTTTTTATTTTAAAAATTTTTTTCAGCTGTTTGCTTTTATTTGAAATTACATTTTTAAAATTTTTTGTATATTTTTATTTTCATATTAAGAATAGAATTTTTTTTAATACTTTTTTATTTTACCATTTTTTTTCAAAAATGTCTTTTTATTTTTTATGCAATCGCTTTTTTTTAATTTAACCAGCCGGTATAATATCAATTTGGCACATTGTCATAGCGTTCAACGCCTGCTTATGACTTTGCGGCGTAACGCCTGCACAGCAAGCTTCCTCTACCACAATAGGTATTTCCCAAAGCAAGGCTTTGATATTTAAGGCATTGCTGATGACGCAAATATCTGTGCATAGTCCTACTAGCGTAATACGGTCATATTGTTTTTGAGCCAGTGTTTGGGCTAACTGTGTGGAAGCAAATGTAGGTTTATCAATGATAATAGGGTTTTTTGTAGCTCCGGCTTCCCATACGTCTTTTTGTATTTGCCAGCCAAAACTATCTTTAATACAATGTAGAATAGGAAGTTTTTTTCCTTCCAGTGTATTTAGATAATCCTCTGAATGAGTATCTCTTGTATAATATAAATCTCCGGAAAAAGAATTGATTTTTTCAATTACACAAGGAACAATTTTTTGAGCCTCTGTTGTGCCCAAGCTGCCGTCTATAAAGTCATTTTGCATATCAATAACAACTAATGCTTCTTTCATTTTTTTCACACCTTTCTAAAAGTAACTCCGTATTTTTTATATTTTATCATTAAATATGCTTTAGGACAATAAAAGAGCAGATAAAAATCATCTTTAAAAAAATATTGTATACATTTTTATTTTCTATTGACTTTTTATTGTTTAAGTTTTATAATATAACCATAAAAAGTAATCAATCAAAACAAAATAATTCATAAGGAATGTGAAAAAATATTCGGTTCTTTTATTATAAGACGTCAATAATAGGAGAAATTTCATTTCCTGATAAAAATTTTATTTTTTGATTGGCGCAATTACTTTTTTGATTATAAATTGAGGAGGAAGAAATTCCAATACAAGTTATAGTTAGTAAACAGAAAGGGAGGAGATTCCGAAAAAATAGTTAGTTTCGGTTTTATCTTAGATTTTGCGGCGATGAAATTTGGGTTGGCTTTTCTAATAGGAAAGCAGGTAGTGTGATAAGATAAGACCATAGGACAAAAAGGGTAAGGTACTTTATGATAAAGGCTTAAATCCAAAAAGTAAAAGTATTTCAAAACTGTAAAAGCAAAATAAAGAAGCATTTTATGTTAAAAAATGTATTCCATGTGGAAGATGAAAATGCAGAAAACAGTAAATGAAATAAACAACTGAATATGATGTGTTGTGATGATTATAAAAGAAATCTCATGAAAAGACACAGTTATCCAATAAGTAAAAATAAAGAAAGAGTGATAAGAATAGACGTGTTAGAACCAGTTCAGAATGAAAGATGACCTTTCTGTCGAAGTAGCGGCGGAAGGGTCATTTTTCATTTTATCATAAAAATAGTTATTTTATAACAGAAATAAATATAAAAAATCAGGAGATTTCAGTTTTTTATACTAAAAAAATATTTTTTTTTAAATACATTTTTTTTTATTTTGTTTAATTTGCTTATTATGAAACTTAAAAAAATAGATATTATATAAAAATAAATAAAATGATATAAAACAAAATTTTTTATCTTATTTTACAAATAAAGCATATCATACTAAAATAAATAATAAAAGCAGAGTGTAGACAAACTATATTTTTATAAATGTAATACAAGCAAAAGGTTTAAAAAATGAAGTGTTTTCTAAATGAATCTGTAGTTAGAATTTACTTTCCATAAGTAAAACAGCCAGTTTCAAGGTGTTTATACAGATGGAACGAACTGATTATACTTCTGTCTATTTTTCAAAGACTTGAATGAAATGAGACTTTGACCAAGAGTTGTCGACATCATTAAATTTATTTTTTAAAAAATATTTTTTGGTATTTGATATAAATAGTTAATGCAAGAAAAGGAGAAGTTCTATGAGAAAAAATTTGATAGAAAAAATTGGCTTTTCACAAGAATTAAAAGAAATTTTACAAGGATGTAAACATATCACTATACCGACATCCAGAGCAGAAATATATGAAATGATATTTGGAAAAGAACATACAGATTGTTTTGATGTAACATATCGTATTAATGGACAACAAAAAAAAGAAGCTTATGTAGTGCGTTGTCGTAATGGGGCTGTTGTAAATTATACAGAGGATTATATGCGTCGCCGTGATCCGGATTGTATGGTAATTGCCGATGAGAAACCAACAGATAAACAACGTTTTGAAAAAGTTTACGGATATAAATTTGGGGCATTGAGAACAGAAACTTTATTGTGGTTAAAAGAAAGAGAATTAGTCATAGTACCTTTTAAAGCCGGAGGAAAAGAATATGGTTATCCGGCAATATTGATATGTCCCCAAAATGCTTCTTTTTTTGCTTATGCATTAGCAAATTTGCAGGCTTTTGTCAATATAGACAAAGAGAATGCTCCCTTTGTGCCTCGTGCAATTATATATGTAGCGCCGCCTTTTAGACATACTCATTTTGAAGGAAAACAAGTTTGTGTTCATAATCGTTTAGAGCAGTGTCATGAGATATTTTCTTATAATTTATATCCCGGACCCTCTGCTAAAAAGGGTGTTTATAGTGTTTTATTAGATATTGGAGAAAGTGAAAACTGGGTAACAGCCCATGCCTCTGCCGCTAGAATTATAACGCCTTATGAAAATGAAATTGTGATGATGCATGAAGGCGCTTCCGGTGGAGGAAAAAGTGAAATGCTAGAAAAGGAGCATAGAGTGGCTGATGGACGTATATTGCTTGGCACACATACTATAACAGGTGGAAAAAATTATATTCATATGGGTGATACCTGTGATATTGAGCCAATTTCTGACGACATGGCAATGTGTCCTCCGGCTATACAAGAAAACGATGGAAAATTGGGAATTATTGATGGGGAAAACGGTTGGTTTTTGCGTGTGGATGGCATTACAGAATATGGTACAAGTCCTGAGCATGAAAAAATAGCAATACATCCAAAAGAACCGCTGATTTTTTTCAATTTGCAGGGTGTTGCAGGAGCTACCTGCTTGCCTTGGGAGCATACGTTAGATTCTAATGGCAAGCCTTGCCCAAACCCTCGTGTGGTGATTCCAAGATATATGGTAGATAAAATTGTCACAGAACCTGTGGGAGTGGATGTACGCAGCTTTGGCGTTCGTATGCCTCCTGCTACTGCCCAACATCCAAGCTATGGTATTATGGGATTGATGCATATCATTCCTCCGGCATTGGCATGGTTATGGCGGCTTGTAGCGCCAAGAGGGCATAATAATCCTAGTATCATTGATTCTTCCGGTATGATAAGCGAGGGCGTCGGCTCCTATTGGCCTTTTGCAACAGGACAAAGAGTACGGCAAGCAAATTTATTATTAGAACAGATTATATCCTGTCCGAATACAAAATATATATTATTGCCAAACCAACATATTGGAGTATATGAAGTTGGATTTGCTGCAGAATGGATTGCAAGAGAATACTTGGCAAGACGTGGAGGAATTAATGTAAAACGACAAAATTTAGAACCTGCCAGATGTTCTTTGTTGGGATATGCATTAAAAGAAATGAAGATTGAAAGACAAAATATTAGAAGTGTTTTTTTAAGATGTGAGTTACAAGAGATGCTCGGTATAGAAGGATATGATAAAGGAGCTAAAATATTGACAGATTTTTTTGCCAAAGAGTTACAAAAATTTGATACGCCACAGCTTGCACCTTTAGGAAAAGAAATCATTTCTTGTTTTAAAAACGGCGGTACAGTAGAAGATTATTGTAAATTAACGCCTATGTAATACAAAAAAGAACTTTATATTGTCATACAACGTTGGGCAGGTCGTAAAAAATTTACTATTGACATTTTTGTAAAAAAGATTATAATTTTGTTCATATAAAACAAAAAAATGCAATGACTGAGGATGAGTAGCTTTTTATTTGTTTTTAGAGAGTTGTCGGCTGGTGTAAGACAATAGCAAAAAACTGTGAAAATCTCCTCAAGAGCAGTTGTATCAAAGAATCAAATATTTTTTGGTTTGTGTAGGTACAAACGGAGTGATTCTTCGTTAAAAAAATCAGCATTAACACTTTTGTGTGATGTGTTTGAGGTGGCTGTAATATACAGCAATTAGAGTGGTACCGCAGAGTATACAGACTTTGTCTCTTATAATAATAAGAGGCAAAGTCTTTTTTATTAAAACAAAAAATCGCTGAAAATAAAGGGTAGAATAAAGGAGAAATGAGGGAGATGTATGGTAAAAACAGGAGCAGAAATTGTAGTTGAAGTTTTGGTAGAAGAAGGCGTAGATGTTGTATTTGGATATCCCGGAGGGACTGTCATTAATATTTATGACGCCTTACTGCAAAATAAAGATAGAATTCGTCATATTTTGACGGCCCATGAACAAGGCGCTTCTCATGCTGCCGACGGATATGCAAGAGCAACTGGTAAAACAGGCGTTGTCATTGCCACAAGCGGTCCGGGGGCTACAAACATTGTAACAGGCATTGCTACGGCTTATATGGATTCTATTCCTATGGTAGCCATTACCGGAAATGTTACTACAGACGCCATTGGACGAGATAGTTTTCAAGAAGTATATATTACAGGAGTAACAGTACCTATTACAAAGCACAATTTTCTTGTAAAAAGAATTGAAGATTTGGCAGATACTTTAAGAGAAGCATTTCGCATTGCCCAAAGCGGACGCCCCGGTCCTGTGTTGGTGGATATCCCGAAAGATATTACGATTGAAAGCTATGAATTTGAAAATAAAGAACCTGCAAAAATACAACGTCACATTCCTGTAAAGGAAGAAGATGTAAGGCATTTGGCAGAGCTGATTAATAAAAGCGTACGTCCTGTTATTTATTTCGGAGGAGGCGTCATTTCTTCTGCTGCTTCTGAACAGCTAAGCACATTGATGAATACTTGTTCCATTCCAGGGTGCCATACATTGATGGCTTCAGGAGTGCTCAGCTATGGCGATAGATTAAACCTTGGCATGGTTGGTATGCATGGTCATGTATCTAGTGCAAAGGCTATCAATGAAGCAGACTTGCTGATTGCAGTTGGCACAAGATTTTCTGACAGAGTGGCAACAAATAAAGAAAAATTTGCGCCAAATGCCATCAAAGTACAGATTGATATTGATGATGCGGAAATTGATAAAAATGTCAGAACAAATTTTAGTATACTAGGCGATGTAAAAGATGTTTTAGAAAAATTGATGCAATATGTTACCCCTTCTGATAGAAAACAGTGGCTGGAAACTATTGATAAATGGAGAGAAGAAATTGACTATCATCCGGTGGACGATGAAAATAGTATCAAGCCGTTCCGTTTGGTAGAGGCAATATCGGATTTGAGTGGAGAAGACGCTATTATTGTAACAGATGTTGGGCAGCATCAGATGTGGACAGCACAATACTGCAAAAGAACAAAACCTCGTTCTTTTTTAACATCAGGCGGTTTAGGAACAATGGGATTTAGCTATGGAGCTTCTATGGGAGCAAAAATTGCTTATCCCAACAGACGTGTGATTCATGTAACAGGAGACGGCGGTTTTCATATGAATATGAATGAGCTTTGCACCAGTGTCACATATGGTTTGCCTATTATTACAGTGATTATGAACAACAATGTGCTTGGTATGGTAAGACAATGGCAGGAGTTATTTTTTGATAAAAGATATGCCTATACTACATTGGACAGAAAAACAGACTATGTAAAATTAGCAGATGCTTTTGGAGCAAAGGGCTATCGGGCAACCACAATAGAGGAGTTTAAACAGGCGTTTACAAAAGCATTGGAAAATGCCTGTCCTAGTGTGATTGAATGTATAATTGACAGAGATGAAAAAGTATTGCCTATGATTCCGCCTGGAGGCAGTTTTGATGATATAATTGTAGACTAATTTTTTTGGAGGGTAAAAGATATGAAAAAATATATATTATCTTTGGTAGTGCAAAATAATTTTGGGGTATTGGCCAGAATATCCAGTCTGTTTGCACGCAGAGGATATAACATAGATTCTATATCTGCATCTCCTACAAATGAACCCAAAATTACAAAAATTACCGTTGTAGTGGAAGCAGATGATGAATTGATAGAAAAAGTGTTTAAACAGGTTTCAAAGTTGGAGGAAGTGGAAAAAGTAACACAAATTGATGAAAAAGAAACGATTTGTAAAGAATTGGCTCTTTTAAAAATTTATACAAAAGATACTGTCACAAGTGCAGAAATCAGTAATGTTGTATTAGAATATGAGGGCAAAATTTTAGAAATACAAAAAGACGCCATTACAGTAGAATTGACAGATATTCCAAGTAATGTAGATGCTTTTGTAAAGGCGCTTTCTCAATTTGAAATTTTAGAAATGTGCCGCACAGGCGTAACGGCATTATAATATTTTTTGTATAAAATCGGTTTTTTCAACCGATTGATATAAAATATAAAAAGAAATTGGAGGAGAATATTTATGGTACAAATGTATTATGATCAAGATTGTGATTTAAATTTATTAAAGGGCAAAAAGCTTGCTGTCATTGGATATGGAAGCCAAGGGCATGCTCATGCTCTGAATTTACAAGAAAGCGGCTGTGATGTTGTAGTTGGTTTAAGAAGCACATCTGCAAGCTGCAAAAAAGCGCAGGAAGCAGGATTAAAAGTGATGGAAACAGCAGAAGCGGCAAAAGCTGCCGATGTGATTATGATGCTTGTACCTGATGAGGCGGCGCCGGATATTTATAAAGAATCGATTGCTCCTAATTTAGAAGAAGGCAATGTATTGATGTTTGCTCATGGTTTTAATATTCATTTTAATCAAATTAAAGCACCTAAAAATGTTGATGTAATTATGGTTGCGCCAAAAGGACCAGGACATATTGTAAGAAGCCTTTATACAGAAGGACAGGGCGTACCTTCTTTGATTGCCGTATACCAAGATTTTTCCGGAAAAGCAAAAGATTATGCTTTAGCATGGGCTTGCGGCATTGGTGCAGGCAGAGCGGGCATTATCCAAACAACATTTAAAGAAGAAACAGAAACAGACCTTTTTGGTGAACAGGCTGTACTTTGCGGCGGTGTAACAGAGCTGATGAAAGCGGGCTTTGATACATTGGTAGAAGCAGGTTATGAACCCGAAATGGCATATTTTGAATGTATCCATGAAATGAAATTGATTGTTGACCTCATTAACAGAGGCGGTTTTGCTGAAATGAGATATTCTATTTCCAATACGGCAGAATATGGCGATTATCGTACAGGAAAACGCTTGATTACAGAAGAAACAAGAAAAGAAATGAAACGTATTCTTTCTGAAATACAAGACGGTACTTTTGCAAGCGAATGGATTCAAGAAAACAAAGCAGGCGGCTGCGCAAAATTCTTAGCAACTCGTGCAAAAGAAGCACAACACCCATTAGAAGCAGTTGGTGCAAGACTGCGTAAAATGATGAGTTGGTTAAAAAAATAAAAAATACACGTTTTTAGGCATTACATAGCCAATGGCAGAAATATTTTTTCTGTCATTGGTTTATTTTAAAAGACAAGCTGTTTTTGTATCAAAACATATAAAAAGAGCTTGTGGTTTAAAATAGGTATTCTGCTAACTTAATATGAAAATAAAAATGCAGAAAAGACTTTTAAAAATACAATTATAAAAAAGAGCATACAAATAAAAGCGAACACTTGAAAAAATTTTTTAAAATAAAAACCAGTGTTTTGCTTGTTGTTGAGAGTATGTAACATCTGCAACAGAAGCAGGTGTTTGTCCCAACAAATAAAAATGGCTATGGATAAAATGATAATAAAATAAAAAATTAGAAATGATATGCAAAGCAGATTCCATACCTATAATTATCTTTTCCATAATGCCAAAAAGATTGAGAAAAACAATGAGAACAAGAAATAGCAAAATCTTTAAAAGTAGTTTTTATATTTATGCATAGTAACAGCTATTTTCTAGGAGAAACAGTGTTTTAGTTAATTTTATTGTACTTTCAATAAGGGGTTGTTGTCTATATTATTTTAACATAACAGAATCAAAATAGGATTTAGGAGGATTGAAAATGGAAAGAAGAAGTTATCATATTACAAAAGGTGCAGAAAAAGCCCCCCAAAGGTCTTTGTTGCGAGCTTGCGGTTTAACAGATGAAGAAATACAACGTCCTTTGATTGGCGTGGTATCTGCTTACAGCGATATTGTACCGGGGCATATTAACTTAGATAAAATTACGGCGGCAGTAAAAACAGGAGTTTCTATGGCAGGAGGAACGCCTATTATGGTACCGGCAATCGGTGTTTGTGATGGTATTGCCATGGGA
This sequence comes from Candidatus Coprocola pullicola, assembly GCA_018715395.1. GTDB lineage: Bacteria > Bacillota > Clostridia > Lachnospirales > Anaerotignaceae > Coprocola > Coprocola pullicola. Next base: position 34,805 of record DVLQ01000141.1, read on the forward strand.
CATAAGGGAATGAAATATTCTCTTGCTTCTCGTGAACTGATTGCAGACAGTGTAGAAACTATGGCAAATGCCCATTGTTTTGACGGTCTTGTGCTGGTGCCAAACTGTGATAAAATTGTACCCGGTATGATTATGGCGGCGGCTAGAATCAATATTCCCTCTATTGTGGTAAGCGGAGGTCCTATGCTGGCAGGAGAAATCAATGGAGAACATACCAGTCTTTCTAAAATGTTTGAAGCAGTTGGCGCATATAAGGCAAATGCTATAGATGATGAGGAACTGAAATATTATGAAAACAATACTTGTCCCGGTTGTGGCTCTTGTGCAGGTATGTATACGGCAAATTCTATGAATTGTTTGAGTGAAGCCATTGGTATGGCTCTACCAGGAAATGGCACCATTCCCGCTGTGCATTCCAATCGAATTCATCTGGCAAAACATGCCGGTATGAAAATTATGGAGCTGGTGGAAAAAGGAATTAAACCAAGAGATATTTTGACAGAAAAAGCATTTACAAATGCTCTTGCAATGGATATGGCATTGGGCTGCAGTACCAATAGTGTATTACATTTGCTGGCTATTTCTCATGAAGCAGGCTGTCCTCTTGATTTAAATATGTTTAATGAAGTGAGTGCAAAAACACCAAATCTCTGTCATTTGGCACCGGCAGGTCCGCATCATATTCAAGATTTGTATGCCGCCGGGGGTATTGCCGCAGTAATGGCGGAATTGGCAAAAAAAGATTTGATTGACACTAGTTTGATTACTGTGACAACAAAAACAGTAAAAGAAAATATTGCCGGAGCTGTGAATAAAAATACAAATGTCATACGTCCTATTGAAAATCCATATAGCCAAACAGGTGGTATTGCCATTCTTTGGGGCAATATTGCAAAAGACGGATGTGCTGTAAAACAATCTGCTGTTGCCAAGGAAATGCTTGTGCATGAAGGACCGGCAAGAGTGTTTGATAGCGAAGAAGAAGCCATTGCGGCAATTTTTGGAGGTAAAATAAACAAAGGCGATGTGGTTGTAATACGCTATGAAGGTCCAAAAGGAGGTCCGGGTATGAGAGAAATGCTCAGTCCTACATCGGCATTGGCAGGTATGGGATTGGATAAAGATGTGGCTTTGATTACAGATGGACGTTTTAGTGGTGCCTCAAGGGGGGCGTCTATTGGTCATGTTTGTCCGGAAGCGGCGGCAGGCGGTGAAATTGCTCTTTTAAAAGAAGGGGATACCATTTGCATTGATATTCCCAATAGAAAAATAAATGCTATGGTAAGCGAACAAGAATTTGAAAACAGAAGAAAGGCATATGTGCCAAAAGAGCCCAATGTCAAAGACGGTTGGCTGGCTCGATATGCCAAATTGGTATGTTCTTCTAATGAAGGCGCTGTGTTAAAATAAGCGTTGAACGAATCTTTATTATAAGATATGGATTTTAATGATAGACAAGCTTTTATAGAATCCATAAGAATGTTATAAACATTTATTGTAAAAATTGAATGAAAAAATAGAGAAGTGTAATAGAGTTTTATGAAATACATTTTTGAATCGTAACTAAATATTTTCTCAACGAAAAACCTATATGATAAAATATAGGTTTTTTGTTATATTAAGTAGTATCTAACTTTTTTAATTTGATAAAGTTCTTCCAATACTCTGTGGGAGAATATAAAAATGGGTTCTATTATTTGTATGGCAGAAAGTGTTTTGTGTAAAAAACAGTCGGAAAAATAAGAATAGGAAAAGGGACTATGGAACACCTTTTGTGCAGAAAGATGCTGTATGAAATAAAAATAACAACCTTCTGTAGTGATAATACCCAAAAAG